>JAIRRW010000108.1 GCA_031255775.1 Clostridiales bacterium | reverse complement strand
TCGGACAGGCGTTACCGCCGCAAAAAGTGAGACAGATGGGAGGACAAAAAGGACATGATCAACAAGGATTTTTTCTTGGCGCTTGAGGACCTCGAACGGACAAAGGGGATCAAGAAATCGGTTTTTATCGAGGCGCTCGAAACGGCGCTCGCGATCGCGTATAAAAAGCATACCGGCACCTCGAAGGCCATCGAGGTCAAGCTGGTCCCCGAGCGCAATACCATCAAGGTGTTCGCCTATCAAAAGGTGGTCGAGACGGTGGAGGATAAGGACGCCGAGATCAGCTTAGAGGACGCGCGTCTCCTCAATAAAAAATATAAGGTGGGCGATTTTGTCAGCGAGGAGATCAATTCGAAGGACATCGACCGCATCCCCGCGCAGACGGCCAAGCAGGTCGTCCTGCAAAAGCTCAGGGAGATCGAGAGCGAGCTGGCCTTTAGCGAGCTGTCGCAAAAGGAGGACGAGCTCATCACCTGTGTGGTGCGCCGGATCGACGGAAACAACGTCTACGTCGAGCTAAACAAGCAGATCGAGGCGGTGTTGATGCCGCAGGATCAAGCGCCCAACGACAAGTATATCATCGGGAAGTCCACCAAGGTCTACGTCAAAAAGATCAAGGCGGGCCAGCGCGGGCCGCAGGTCATGGTGTCGCGCACCGTACCCGGCTTTGTCAAGCGGCTTTTCGAGATCGAGGTGCCCGAGATCGCCAACGGCCTCATCGAGGTCAAGGCCATCGTCCGCGAGGCGGGCTATCGGACAAAAATGGCGGTGTACTGCGAGGATTCCAGCATTGACGCCGTGGGCGCGTGCGTCGGCAACCGCGGGATGCGCGTCAACGCCATCGTATCGGAGCTGGGCGGCGAAAAGATCGATATTATCCCCTGGTGCCCGGACGTTTTGGAGTTTATCGCCCGCAGCCTAAGCCCCGCCAAGGTCGTGATGGTTCAGGTCAACGACGACGATCATGTGGCCAAGGTCGTGGTCATGGACGATATGCTTAGCTTGGCCATCGGAAAGGACGGGCAAAACGCCCGGCTGGCCGCCCGCCTCACCGGCTGGAAGATCGACGTCAAGCCCTATTCGTCGCTCATGCAGGAGGCGGAGGAGGCCGAGGACGAGGAGGAGACGGCCGCCGAGGCGTCCGAGACCGCAGGGGCGTCCGACGCGGAGGACGGCGGCGAGCCGCTGGCCGACAGCGTGTTTGACGAGGATTTGGGCGAGCTCGAATAGCGGCGGCACGGGACAGCGGGTCGGCCTTAAGTGACGGGAGACAAGAGGACAGGGATGAAAGAGAAAAAGCGGCGGCCGGAACGGATGTGCATCGCCTGCCGGGCGATGAAGGACAAAGCGCAGCTCATTCGGATCGTGAGGAGTCCCGAGGACGTCTTTTCGCTGGATCAAACCGGCAAGGCGCGGGGGCGCGGCGCGTACGTCTGCAACGATATTGCCTGCATCCAAAAATGCGCGAAGGCGCGGCTCTTAAACAAGAGCTTTAAGACCAAGGTGGACGAGGGCGTGTACCAAGCGTTGCTGGAGGAGTTTACCCGGCTATGAAAGGAAAGGCCGGGACGTTCATCGGGTTTGCGGTCAAGGCGGGCAGGGTGCTGTACGGCGTCGAATCGATCGAGCGGTACAAAAGGGCGAAATACCTGATTTTGACCTGTCCGACCCTGGCCGAAAATTCCCGAAAAAGGCTGATGGCAAAAATCGAAGGCATCCCGGTCATCCAGCCGAAAAACGAGACGCTGTCCGCGCTTTTGCACCGCGAAAACTGCAAGGCGGCGGCGCTGACCGACCGGGAGCTGGCACAAGCGGTTTTAAAATACTTAGACGACGGTTTTCAACGTATGACGGAGGTAAGGTAATTGGTAACGGAAAACAAAAGCGCAGAGGTTGACGCGGGCGGAAAACTCGGCAGCATCAAAAAGGTGAACGCTCTGGCTGCGGGGAGCGGAAAAGACACGCTTTCCGAACTCGGCGAAAATGTGCGCACGCTTCAAAACAAGATAGAAGCGGCCGTATTTCAGCGTCGCGAATTGATGGCCGAACGCGAACGGCAAAAGCGCGACGCAGCCGAAGCCGCAAAACCGGCGGCTCCTGTCAAAAAGGCCAAGCCTGCCCCGCCGCCGATAGCGGAAGTCCCGCCGCCGACGGCGGCGCCCGCCGCGCCGCCCGCGCCCGAGCCCGTCGTCCAAAAAGCCGACCCGATCGAGGCCGCGGCCGTCAAGGAGGACGCGCCCGCCGCGCCCGCGCCCGAAAAGCCCGCGCCCGAAAAAACCGCGCAAAAGCCCGCGCCGGAGCCGGAAACAAAAAAGGCCGCGCCGCCCGTTTCGGGGCCGGCCGCCGCGCCGCCGGCCAACGTCCGTACCCGGCATTTCGGTGACGACGACGCCCGGAGATCCGCGGTGCCCAGTTATATCAAGGGACAATTTATTCCCACGCCGCCGCCGCCGCGGACGCCGCCCGGACAGCGGCCGCCGTACGGCCAAAGCCGCCCGCCCCTAGGCGCGGGGGGTCAGCGTCCCCCGTTTGGGCAGCGTTCCGGCGCGCCCGGCCAGCAGGGCGGCCGTCCGGGCTTTGGACAAAGGCCTGCGGGGCAGGGCGGACAGCGGCCGCCGAGTCTGGGGCCCAGGCCGTCCGGCGCCGCGCCCACCCTGCCGCAGGGTCCCGCGCGCAAGGGCTTTGACGCCAAGAAAAAAGACGGCCACGCAAAGGCGGACGACAAAAAGACCATGAATAAGCGCACGCTGATCCGCAAGGGCTTTATCACCGAGGATTTCGGGGACGAGCGGATGGGGTCGCGCAAGCTCAAGGGCAAAAAGAATAAGGATGTGCCCGTCTTTGCCCCGATCAAGATCGAAAAGGCGGTCATCACCACCGACAACCTGACGGTCAAGATTCTCTCCGAAAAGATCGGAAAGACGGCGCAGGAGATCATCAAGCAGCTGATGATTTTGGGCATCATGACCAACATCAACAGCGTCGTCGATTTCCCGACGATGGAGCTGGTCGCCAACGAGCTGGGCGTCGAGCTGGAGCTCAAGCTGGACAAGACCAAGGAGGAGCTGGTCGAGGCCCTGCACGAGGACGACGACGACGAGGCCAGCCTCGTCAAGCGTCCGCCCATCATTACGGTCATGGGTCACGTCGACCACGGAAAGACCTCGCTTTTGGACGCGATCCGCAAGACCGCCGTCGCCGAGGGCGAGGCGGGCGGCATCACGCAGCATATCGGCGCGTATTCGGTCATGGTGGGAAACGAGCGGATCACCTTTCTCGATACGCCCGGGCATGAGGCGTTTACCGAGATGCGGGCGCGGGGCGCCAAGGTGACCGACATCGCCATTCTCATCGTGGCGGCGGACGACGGCGTCATGCCGCAGACGGTGGAGGCGCTGCACCACGCAAAGGCGGCGGGCGTCCCGATCATCGTGGCCGTCAACAAGATCGACAAGCCGGGCGCCAACCCCGACAAGATCAAGCAGGGGCTGATCGAGCACGGCGTCGTACCCGAGGAATGGGGCGGCGACACCATGTTTGTGCCGCTCTCGGCCAAGACCGGCGAGGGGATCGACAAGCTGTTGGAGACCATTCTGTTCCTGTCCGAATACAACAACTACCGCGCCAACCCCGACCGTATGGCCAAGGCATCGATCATCGAGTCTAGGCTGGATAAGGGGCGCGGCCCCGTCGCGAACGTCGTCGTCCTAAACGGCACGCTGCGCGTCGGCGACTATATCGTGTCCGGCTATACCAGCGGCAGGATCCGCGCCATGACCGACGACAAGGGACGGGCAATCAAGTCCGCGCCGCCCTCCACGCCGGTTTCGGTGCTGGGCTTTACCGACGTCCCGGGCGCGGGCGATCAGATGTTTGTCGTCGGCGACGAAAAGATCGCGCGGCAGATGGTGGCCGAGCGCACCGCCAAATTTAGGACCGAGCAGGCCAATCAGGGGCAAAAGATCACCCTGGACGACGTGTTCAACAAAATCAGCGAGGGACAGCTTAAAGACCTCAACCTCATCGTCAAGGGCGATGTGCAGGGCTCGGTCGAGGCGCTGTCCAATTCGCTTGTCAAGCTGTCAAACGACGAGGTCAAGGTCAACGTCGTCCACGGCGGCGTGGGCGCGGTCAACAAATCCGACCTCATGCTGGCGGGGGTATCGGGCGCGATCATCGTCGGCTTTAACGTCAGGCCGGACGCCGAGACGCGGTCGCTGGCCGAGAGCACGGGCGTGGATATCCGGCTTTACAACATCATTTACGAGGCGATCGACGACATCACGGCCGCAATCAAGGGCATGGTCGCGCCCAAGTACCGCGAAAACATTGTCGGCCGCGCGCAGGTTCGCAGCGTCATCAAGATTTCGGGCGTGGGCGTCGTGGCGGGCAGCTATATCCTAAACGGCAAGATCACCCGAAACGCCAAGGTGCGCGTCTTCCGCGACGACGTCGTCATTCACGAGGGGACGATCGCGGGCTTGCGGCGCTTTAAGGACGACGTAAAGGAGGTTGCCGCCGGGTACGAATGCGGCATTACCTTGGACGGCTTTAGCGCCTTTATCGAAAACGACGAGATCGAGGCGTTTGTTTCCGAGGAGATCAAAAACTGACCCCCGGCAGTCGGGAACGCGCCGCATTTTTACGTGAGGCAGGAGGGTAGCGCATGACACACCGAACACAGCGGCTGGGCAGCGAAATGAGAAAGAGTCTGTCCGAAATCATTCGAAGCAAGGTCAAGGACCCGCGCCTGACCGACCTCGTCAGCGTCATGGCGGTCGAGCTCACCGCCGACCTCAAATTTGCCAAGGTCTTTATCAGCGTGTACGGCGGCGAACAGGCAAGAGCCGATGCGCTGGCCGCCCTCAACCATTCGGCGGGGTATATACGCGGGGAGCTTGCGGCCGACTTTAAGGCGATCCGCACCGTGCCCAAGCTGACGTTTTTGCCCGATCATTCGATGGATTACGGCGCAAAAATCGATTCGATCCTACAGGATTTAAATAAAGAGCAGGATCACGACAGAGAGGAAGATGCCGACTGAATCCGTAAACAATTTAGAGCGGTCGGTGAGAGACCTGTTGGACGGCGCGCAAACGGCGCTGATCGTTTGCCATGTCAAGCCGGACGGCGACTGTCTGGGCGCGGGCTTTGCGCTCAGGCATATCCTGCTGCAAAAAAATAAGCGGGTCGATTTTGTCACCGATTCCGAAAAGCCGCCGCACTACGCGTTTTTGAAGGATTTCGAGGCGCTAAACGACGTAAAATGCGAAAAGTACGACCTGGCGGTCGCGGTGGACTGCGCGGACGAATTGCGGCTGGGAAAGTATTTTAAGGTGTTTTCCCGGACGGCACGGTCGATCAACATCGACCATCACCCGACCAATACGCAGTTCGGGAAGCTCAACGTCACCGATTTTACGGCGAGCAGCACCTGCGAGCTTTTGTACCGCTATCTCAAGGGCTGGGCGGAGATCGACGCCGATACCGCGACCTGGCTGTATGTCGGGCTCTCCGCCGATACCGGCAATTTTTTACACAGCAACACGCGGCCGGAGACGTTTTTGACCGCCGCCGAGCTCTTGGCGCGCGGCGCGGCGCTGCCGTTTGTCGTCAAAAACCTCTACAAAAACAACACGGTTGCGCGGACCAGGCTTGCCGGGCTTGCGATAACCGCTATGCGGCTCTTCGAGGACGGGCGGATCTGCGTCATGACCGTGACCGCCGAGATGCTAAAGAGCGCGGGATGCGCGCTGTCCGACACCGAGGGCCTGATCGATCACGCCGCCAACATCGGCAGCGTGGAGGTCGCGGTCTGTATGACCGAGCAGGCGCCAAGAAGCTATAAGGTCAGCTTTCGCTCCAAGGGTCCCAACGTATCCGAGATCGCCGGCGTATTCGGCGGCGGCGGCCATCTGCTGGCGTCTGGCTGCGTCGTCAACGGCTATTATGAGGACGTCGTGGACAAGGTTTTACGCGCAATCAAAACGGTGGGGCTGTGAACGGCCTATTAAACATCAACAAGCCCAAGGGCATGACAAGCGCGGACGTCGTTCACCGGGTCCGGCGCATCACCGGCGAAAAACGGGTCGGGCATATGGGGACGCTGGACCCGCAAGGGACGGGCGTCCTTTTGTTAGGCGTGGGACGGGGCGCCAAGCTGTTTGACGCCTTTTTGTCCAAGGATAAGGTATACGAGGCCGATTTTACCTTCGGCTTTACGACGGATACGCTGGACGGCGAGGGGATCGTCACCGATCGGACAAGCGTTTTGCCTAGCCGTGTGCAGCTGGAAAAGGCGCTGCCCGGCTTGACCGGCAGGCTGAATCAGGTGCCGCCTAGGTACAGCGCCAAGAGCGTCGGCGGCGTCCGCGCCTACAAGCTGGCGCGCGAAGATCGGGCGTTTGAGCTTTCGGCGGCGGCGGTCGCCGTATACGAATTTTCTCTTTTGGAAGAGAGGACGGCGGATACCTGGCGGTTTTTGATCCGCTGCTCGTCCGGCACGTATGTCCGCAGCCTTTGCCGGGATCTGGCGGCAAGCGTCGGCAGCCTGGCCGCGATGACGGCCATCAACCGTCTGCGGGCGGGGAGCTTTTCGGTGTCGGACAGCGTCGGTTTGGACGCCCTTGCGGCCGATTGCCGGAGGTATTTGATCCCCCTGACCGAGGCGGTCGCCGCCTTTCCCCGATACGACGCGCCAGCCGAAAAATACGAGCTCTTAAAAAACGGCGTCAAGCTCTATACCGATGCCGTGATCCCCGCGTCCGCCGCCGTCTATTGCCGCGGCGAGTTGTTTGGGCTGGGGCATACCGATGCAGGGCGGCTCGTTTTGACGACCCGGCTCCACGAGGCGGGGTGAGTGCGGGTATGCGGATCATCGGATCGGACAAACCTATGACACGGGACGGGCTGGCGCTTGCCTTGGGATATTTT
>JAIRRW010000107.1 GCA_031255775.1 Clostridiales bacterium | reverse complement strand
GTCACAGCGCGCCCATCACGAATTGAAACGCCAGCCGCTTATTTTTCTCGCTGATCGGCGTATTTTTGTCCAGATAAATCCTGACGTCCAGCGTCACGCCCGTGATTTCGTCCGCCGATTCGTACACGACGGCGCCGTCCGAAAATTCGTACGCCGTCCCGTTTACCGCGATCCTAAGCCCCAAGACCGCCTGCTGCCCCGCCTCAAACGCGACGGCAAGCCGAAGCCGGGCGGCGGGCGCGGCGCTCAGCGTGATAGCCGCCGATTCGTATACGTCCGTCCCCTCCGGCGCGTCGCCCCGTATGGGCAGGAGCGCGACCGACGACTTGAAATAGGCGGAATCCCCGTCAAAGGACAGCGTATAGTCCCGCTGCTCGGGATCGTGACAGGCGGAAACGGCCAGGCACAAGACCAGCAAGCCGAGGCAGACCGATACTATTTTACCTCTTTTCATGCGCGACACCTCACTCCAGCCCCACCCGAAACGTCAGGGCGCCGTTTAAATATTCGACGTTAAGATCTTCCTTGAGCCGCAAAAAAACGGTGACGGAATTGCCGTCCGCCGCGTTTTCGAGCAGCGTTTGGCCGCTATTGTCAAAATCCGACCAGGCATCCCCGGCGGCGGTCTTCCAGACCCAGTTGTCCGGGATGTGTTGGTCCCAGTCCGCCCCGTCCGAAACCGCCGTATAGGCGACCCCGTACAGCCTTAGGGCATAAGCGTTTTGATTGCCCGCGCTGATGTGCACGGTAAACGTCAGTTCGAGCGCTTCCCCATTAAGCTCCAACAGCGCCTCTTCCTTATTATACCCGCTTACGGTAATTTTTGCAAATTCTCCGATCACGATCCGATTGTCCTCACTGGCCGTCTCGACGACCCACAGGGCATAAGCGGCCGTGATCCCCGAAAACGCGAGAACCGCCAGAATCAGGCACATGATAACCGACTTTTTTTTCATCACTCTTGTCTCCCGCGCCGTAAAAAAAGCCGCGTCGGCGGGCACAAGGTATGTCTTATCCCCGCCGATACGCGCTTTTTAACGCCGTTTTTACGCCGCTTCGATAAGCGCCACGGTAAATTTCAATACGCCGCCGGCCAAAGTAACAGGCAGATCCGCGCCGCCGTCGAGCTTGACGGTAATGACGACGGTGTCGGCGTCCGAGACGACCGCCGAGGCCGCCGCGCCGCCGCTTGCGGTCAGATCCGTATAGCTTCCCTCTCCGATCTTATACTGCCAGACCGCGACGGTCGCCGCGTCGGAATCCGTATAGGTAAAGCCCAGATCCGCATTTGAGGCGTCCTTAAACGTTGCCGCGGTGATCGCCGCCTTATAGGTCTTTCCGGCCTCGGGGCTGGTCAGCGCGACGGTAAAGGTCGTCGCGACCGTGCCGCCCGGCATCAGCGCCGTGTTGTCGGCGACCTTGCCGGTCACCTCGATTTCAATGGGGTTGCCGACGGTGATCGTGTTGTTCTCGCTCGCCCTGTTGGAAAACCAGGCCGCGAAAGTGATCGACGTTCCCACGATCGCCGCGCACCCCAAAACCGCAAGGCTGATAAATAACGACTTTTTTTTCATATTTCCTCCGTGAGATGATTTATTTGGTTGTGTTCACATGACTTAAAGCATATTTATAAGATTATTAGGCATACATACCTGCCCATAGCCTATCTATCTTGCCCTACCCTACAGCCGCGCAATCGGCGCTTTTCGCCCTCTCTTTATCAGGAGCAAGGCGCCCGCGGCCGCAAGCAGAACGGCCAACAGACTGCCGCCCCCGGCCGCGTTGCCGCAGCCGCCCTCTTTGAGCGCCTCCCAATCCGCGTACAACACCGTATCGCCGGTGATCGGCGTATCAAACCCAAACGCCCGCGTCCGATCCGCGTCCAGGTACAGCCCCGCCAAGGCGAAGCCCGCGCGCGCAAGCTGCCCGCTGTCCGCCAGCGTCCCGTTGTACAAGACGAGGATGACGATCGCCTCCATACCGTTTGTTTCCACCGTCACGGTGTATGCCGCGATCGTCCACTTCGCAAAAAACGCCCTGTCCCCGGTACTGCCGCTCTCGATCCGCGTGATTTTTGTTCCCGAAAATTGAGCGTTGTCGTACCAGCCGCCAAACAGGTGCCCCACTCTTTGCGCGGCCGGCAAATCAAAGGCCTCGCTGACAACCGTATAGCTTGCGCCGCTCTCCCCCGAGCCGCCGTTTAAATGATAGGTGATCGTGTACGGCACAAGCGCAAACGACGGCGTGACCGTGACCGCGCCGTCCGGCATCGTAAAGCCGCCGTCCGTCACGGTGACCGGGATTTCCGCGCCGTAAACGACGGCAAGCGCGTCCAACTCATAGCCGATCGCGGGATTTACCGTCAGGACGACCCGCTCGCCGTACTTGACCCCGGACGTCTTATCGGCCAAAACGCCGCCGTTTGCCGCGGCGGCCACCGTGACCGCATAGGCGTTCCGCTTATAATACCGCTTTAGGATCAGACTGCCGTCGCCCGCAATCTGCCCGCTAAGCGCGTTGTCCCCGTTTGTCCCGTCAAACGTGAAGCCCGGATACGTCCTTTCGTCGATCGTGACGGACGCGCCCGTCGTCCCGGCCATTTCCTCGGACGCAACCGCCTCATAGCCGCCCGACAGCGTCTCTAAGTAATACCGCGCCGTATACGGCGTGTCCGTGTTGAGAGAAAACGCCGCGTACAGCGTTTTGTCGCCCCGTGAGCGGAGGTCGATTTTTGTGACCGGGTCGTTTAGAGCCGCGCTCGAATGCCACGCCGAAAAGGTATACCCGGCCTTGACCGCCGCCAAAAGAGTCAGCTCCTCGGTATAATAATATTCGGACGGCAGCGCCTCGGACTCGATCGGCGCGCCCCCGTCAAAATAGCTTAACGCGTATTTCGCGGGCGATATATGAAGGGTGTTTTGGGAATACGAGACGATCTTGGAAAACTGATTGATTTCGTACAAGACATTCGCCGTCTGCGTCGAAAATACGGTACCGTCGACCCGAACGGTGAGCTTTTTACCCAAAAGCGCGCCGTTTTCGCCCGTCAGCCATTCGCACGAAAACGCGAACAGGTGCGCGCCGGACACGGCGTTTGTCGGGATCGCGGACGAAATATCGATGGCCGTCAGGGCGTGCACGCACGGAATGGATAAGTCGTTCCAGTTCCAAAAACTTGTCATGGATATTTTGATCGTGCTCGTCGCGTAAAAATATTCGAATAGCGCCGTATTGTGCATAAACGCCAGCCTGTCCGTGTCGGAAAAGACGTTCCCCTGCCCCAAATCCAAAATAAACGCCGCGCTGAATACCGAATCGTCCGGTGATGAAGTATCCCCCTGCCACAAAAGGGTGGGCGCGTCGTCCCTTATCCGATTGTACGACGTTCCGTCCGTCAGCGCGAGGCTCTCCTCGGGCATGACGTTGGGGTCGCTGACCTTGGTAGTCTCCTTATATTGCCAATCCTTAAAAAGCGCCTGCGGCGTTAGCTCCCGCGCCGTATACGCGTGTTCGAAGAGGGCGCGGCTCCCCTTGGCGAGCGCGATCTCATGCGCCGTCAGGTTGTTGAACCCCGAATACCCGTCCCCCGCGTAAACCGTATTTTTGATGTTGAAGCAATAGACCGCCGTATCCACCTCTATCGTTATGAGCTTGCCGATATATTTATCGGCGGCGGTATCCAAAATCCATTCGCAGGCGACCGAAAAATAATGCTCGCCCTCGGGCGTCTCGATGACGTCCGAAATATCGATCGATTTTTGCAGCGCCCGATCGCCTTCCGGTGTGGAATAGGTATAGTTCCCGTTTCTTAAATTATAAATATCCAGCCGTCCTAGGCTGACAAAATATTTTACCAAAAAGCTACTGCGCCTAAACTCGAATACCTCGGTGTCCGTAAAGGTGCGGCCGACCCCGAAATTTAGGTTGAAGGTGACGTTGCAGGCCTCCAGCGACATATCCGCCGTCGCAAGATTCGTCCCCGCCTTTATCTCGTTGCCCTGCGGGTCGAAAGCCGTATACCGCCTGCCCGGCTTGGCCGCGTAGGGAAAGGACGGTATCGTCTCATGCGTCCAGGGCGCCGCCGTCGCCACCTGTTTCAGTGCCGAAAACGCCGTAAACACATCCTGTTTTGCGACATCCACCAAAACCGCGGCATTGGCGTTGTGCCGCGTTTTAAAGTCCGCCAGGGCATCCTCCCTGTTGCCAAATAACGCGGACGGAAGCGATAATCCCGTTCGCCACCCGCCGTCCGCGCTGTCTATCGTCACGGCGTACGCGGCATTTTGCGGAAAGGCCGTCATACAAAGACAAAAAACAGCCAAAAATAGGAGCGTAAACCCAAACGACACTTGCTTTGCTATTCTCATTCCCCATCCCCTCTTAAAATCTCGTGTATACACGACTTGATATAACTATAACAAAAAAAGCGGACGCGTTCAATATAGATTTTGTCTAAAACGCGCTCTATTTTGCACTGCTTTTGCGGCGCAAGGCGGGACAAACCGCTTAAATTTGTTTGGAAAAGCCCTTACAATAGGTGTTTTAAATGCAAAAACCCCGCATTTCCGCGAGGTTTTAGACGCTACCGCTTTCGACAAAATGCCGCATATGCTTGCATTTTGTCGAGGGATATGGATTTTATATAAGAACAGGCCTAATACCTAAACGATTTTTACTTTGAATTTTTTGAAAAGGGCGTCCGTTTGCATCAGATAGGCGAATACCTGCGGGATGCGCATCAGCTGTCCGTACCAGGGCTCGCTCTTATACGGATCGGCCGCCATCAAGGTCTTGACATATTCGTGATCGACCAGCTGGCCGACCGGGCTGTTTGGATCGGCCAATATTTTTTCCGCGCCCGCTTTGACGCAGCTTAGATACGCCGGACTAAAGGTCTTGGGGTACGGGCTTTTTTTGCGGCAGACGATTTCGTCGGGCAGAATACCGGAAAAGGCCTTTCGCACCAGCCCCTTTTCGCGGCCGTCCGCCGCTTTTAAATGCCACGGCAGGTTGTACGCGTATTCGACCAGCCGATAATCGCAAAAGGGGACGCGCGCCTCCAGTCCCGCGGACATACTCATCCGATCGTTTCGATCGATCAGCGTCTGCATAAACCATTCGAAATTTAGCATAAACATTTCGCGCATACGGCGGGCGTGCCGATCCTCGCCGGGCAGACGGTCGGTGTGCCGCAGCGTCGTCCGATAGCGCGCCCGGACAAAATCCTCCGCGCTGCCCGTCAGCAGGCCCGGCCTTAGGATGCGTTTTCGCATCTCTAAGGAGCGTGACCAGGGGAAGGTATCGGAATAGAGGATCTTTTTGTCGTGATACCAGGGGTAACCGCCAAAAATCTCGTCGGCACATTCGCCCGACAGGCAGACGGTATGCGTCCTTTTGACCTCGCGGCAAAACAGCAGCAGGGACGCGTCTATGTCCGCCATGCCCGGGAGGTCTCTGGCCTCGGCCGCCTCGGCAAGCGCTTGCGCCAGCGCGACATTGTCAAGCACGACGTTTTTGTGGTCACTGCCGACAAAATCGGCCATCAGCGAAATAAAGCCGCCGTCGGCGGTCGGCTGAAATTCGTTTTTGGTGAAATATTTGCCGCTGTCCGCATAATCCACCGAATAGGTGGTCAGCTTTTTATTTTCGGCGCTAAATTTTTGCGCCGTCACGTACGTGATGATGCTCGAATCCAGTCCGCCCGACAAAAAGCAGGCGAGCGGCACGTCGGATATCAGCTGCCGCTCGATCGAATCGGTGATGAGCGCGCGGACATGGGCGAGCGCGTCCGCCTCGGTCTCGTTGTTTTCGTCGGCGCGTAACGTCCAATAGATTTTTTTCGTCATACCGGCGGGCGTGAGCTCCAAATATTCGGCGGGCTTTAGCTCCTCGATCCCGCTAAAAACGCCGCTGCCCGGCACGCGCCCCGGCCCCAAATAAAAGATTTGCTTCAAACCCTCCTCGCCGATTTTTGGCACAATAAGCGGATTTTGAAAGAGCGCTTTGATCTCGGAGGCAAACAAGAGCCCGTCCGGCGTCCGATAATAAAACAGCGGCTTGACGCCGATTCGGTCGCGCGCCAAAAAAAGACGCTTGTCATTTTCGCGGTAGACGGCAAACGCGAATATGCCGTTAAAGCGTACCAGGCACGCCGCGCCCCACTCGATAAAGGCAAGCAGTACGACCTCGGTATCCGAATACCCGCTAAAACGATACCCGCAGGCAAGCAGACTTTTGCGAAGTTCGGCGGCGTTGTAGAGCATCCCGTTATAGACGATCGTAAAGGTATCTCCCTTTTCTCTTTTTGTCATGGGCTGCCCGCCGCCCCGGGGGTCTAGGATGATGAGGCGTCGGTGGCATAAAACGACCTCCGGCCGCGCATATAGATCCGCCTCGTCCGGCCCGCGCTTTTTTAGCGCCTCCGACATCTTTTTTGCCGTGTCCCGCTCGTTTCGCAAGTCCTTTTTAAAGTCCAACCAGCCTGTTATGCCACACATAGTACTATGATTTTTCTCCTTTTTTATCGGATTATGCCTTATAAATGGGCTGAAACTGCTTATTTTCGAGCGCTTTATCCGCCGTTTGGTGCACAAGATCGAAATCCGCCACGATCGACCGCTCTTTTTTGACGCAATCGTCCTGTGACATGGGAACGAAATAAATATTGCGGAAGGTCATTAGGATCCCGATGTTTTTTGCGCTGCCGGACAGCGCGTCGTTGGTGGAAACCCCCACCACGACCGGCCGGCCGTTGCGCATATGCGCCTTGGCCGCCATCAGGACCGGCGTGTCGGTAATCGCGTTGGCGAGCTTTGCCAGCGTGTTGCCCGTGCAGGGCGCAATGATCAGGATGTCCAATAATTTTTTGGGGCCGATCGGTTCGGTGTCGACGATGCTCATGAGGGGCGCGTTTCCCGTGATGTCGGTCAGCGCACTCTTAAACGCGGCCGCTTCGTAAAACCGCGTGTCGGTAGAAGCCGCGTTATAGGAGAGGATGGGGATGACCGTGTTTTCTTTGCTTAGCGCCTCGACCTGCGTCAGAATTTTCCGAAACGTGCAAAAAGAGCCGGTAATCGCAAAGCCGATGGTTTTATCTTTCATAACTGTTCCTCTTTATACCTGCCCGCTCAAAATGGTAAGCACGCTCTCCTTGATCGCGATTGCCGCCGTCCGCGGCGCGCATTTTCCCGGGAGGCCGGGCGCGGCCTCGGCGACAAGCCCCAGCCCTTGCGCCTCGCTTAGGTCGATCCCGCCGGGCTTGGATGCCAGATCCAAGAGATAGCAGTGTTTTTTTACGCGGGCAAGCGTTTCACCTTTTACGTATATTTGCGGAATGGTGTTGACGACGGCGTCGTATCGGGATAAGCTCGCTAACGCGGCGCCCAGCTCGGCCGTTTCGCCCGCAAATAAGACCCCTTGCGAAACCTCGTTTGCGTCCCGGGACGCCAGCGTGACCCGACAGCGGTTGCGCGAAAGGAGGATCGCGCACGCTTTCCCCACCCGGCCGCCGCCTAAAATCAGTATCCGGGTATCCTTTAGCGCCGTTTCGGTGTGGCGGATCACAAGCGCCAGCGCCCCCTCGGCGGTCAAGGCCGCGTTTTTGTGCGCCAAGGCTTCGTCGTCGAGATAGCGGTGCACCCGGCAATTTTTTTCGGCCAACAGCGCCGCCGCCTCCGCGGTGAGGCCAAAACAGAACACGACCGAGGCCGCGCCGATCCGCTCGACCCGTGTCCGATCCAGCGTCTCGGCGGGCGCAAACAAAAAAACATTGCCCTCCGCCGCGCCGTAGGGCTGTCCCGGCCGATACAGACCCGCCCGAAATCCGTCCGTTTTGAGCGCTTCGAGCAGGCAATCGTTCCGCCTGTCGCCGCCCGCCACGATAAAGCGATATTCCTTGGCCGCCGCCACCATCCGATCCGTCATCTTACATTGTATGAGGGCACGGAAAAAAACGTGAATAAGAAAAAGCGGCTCCAAAGAACCGCCTAAAAGCACTGCCGCTGGCGCTGACGTTTTCGATAAAATGACGTTGACGCTTTCATTTTATCGAGAGCGGCGGCGTTATTTCTCCTTAAATACCGCCGCCGTGAAGGCGGGCAGCCTGCCGCAAATCTTGCCGGAGAGGAGCTCCCGCATCGGCTTGCCCGGGATTTCGTATTCGCTATCCGTGTTGTTGACAAGCACCAGCATATCCCCCCGGCGGTATCCGACCCGGCCGGCCTCCTGCATGACCAGCAAAAAGCCGCCGGTGCGGAGCCCCTCCTCCTCCCGCAGCGCCCCCAGCCTGCGGTAAAATTTGAGCAGGCCTTTGTCGATATGCGCCCACGGGAAACAGCCGCGGTTGAACGGGTCCTCATAGCCGTACATACCGGCCTCGTCCCCGTAATACAGGAGGGGGACGCCGGGCAGGGTGTACTGAATAACCGCCGCCATTTTGAGACGGTTGACCGCCTTTTTGCGATCGGACGGAACGGCTGCGGCACGCCCCTCGCGGCTGTCCGGCCGCGCGTCGCCGGAAAGCAGGGTCAGCGTCCGCTCGACGTCGTGGGAGGAAAGGACATTCATCAGTATATCCAGCGTCTTTTTGGGATAGTGATCGATAATTGTGTGGACGCGGTCGGCAAAGAGCCGGGCGTCGCCCGTCAAAACAAAGTCGAGTATCGCCGTCCGAAAGGGATAATTGGTGACGCTGTCCAGCTGTCCGCCCAAAAGATAGCGCCGCCGCTTGCCGTAGGCGCACTTATTGCTGGCATCCTCCCACACCTCGCCCAAGATGAGCGCGTCCGCTTTTTCGTCCTTTGCGCACCTTGTCAGCGCGTCCAAAAATTCCTCGGGCAGCTCGTCGGCCACGTCCAGCCGCCAGCCGCCGATCCCCATTTTTAGGTACCGACGGAGCACGCCGCCGTCCCCGCAGATAAAGTCAAGATAGGATGGCTCGGTCTCGTTGACATTGGGATGAATCTTGATATTCCACCAGCAGTCGTATTCGTCCGGGAACCGCTTAAAGCTGTACCAGCTGTAGTACGGGCTGTCCTTGGACTGATAGGCGCCCACGCCGTCATACCTGCCGTACTTATTAAAATAGACGCTGTCGTCCCCCGTATGCGAAAACACGCCGTCCAAAACCACGCGCATACCGCAGGCCGCCGCCGCGTCGATCAGTGTCCGCAGCGCCGCGTCGCCGCCGAAATCGCCGTCCACCCTTTCGTAGTCGCCGGTGTCGTATTTGTGGGACGACCGGGCGTCGAAAATGGGATTTAGATAGAGCGTCCCGACGTTGAGCGAACGGAGATATGCCGCCTTTTCGGCGATGCCGTACAGGTTGCCGCCAAACATATCCTTATTTTCGTAAATGCCCTTTTCGTTGGGAAGAAAGGTCGGCACGCCGCCCCAATCCGTCCGATAATTCATGCCGGGCTTGGTCTTAAAGCGTTCGCTGCCGACGCAAAAACGGTCGGGCATGATTTGATAGACGACGCCGCGCCCGAACCATACGGGCGCTTCGTACCGGTTTTCGTAGACGGTCAGCTGCCACTCGCGCCCGCCCTCCGTCCCCGCGGTCAGATCCCGCCGGGCATAAAACTGTCGGGTCTCCGCCCCCGCCGCCGCGTGGAAATAATAAAAATACAGCCCCGGGGAGGTCACCGCCATGGTGCGCGTATAGGCGCTCAGTTCGCCCGTCCGCCCGGTCGATTCCATCGGATAATAGACCGGCTCCTCCCCCGCTCCCTCCTTTTTTAGGACAAGATAGAGGGCGGCGTTTCCGCTCGGGTCGGTCAGCTCGGCGCGGATGGAAAAGGGCTCGTCTACGCAGACGCCCCCCACCGGGTTTTTATGGGCGGCCACGCAGGGAAAATAGGTCAGCCCGGTCATTTGTCTTGCCGGCCGCGCCTGCCGTCGTTTAGGCGCCAAATCCGATCGGCGTACTCGGCGATGCTCCTGTCCGCCGCAAATACGCCGGCGTTGGCGATGTTTTTTAGCGCCATGCGGTTCCAGCGTTCGTGATTCGCGTACGCCCGATCCAGCTTGGCCGCGACGGCCAGATAATCGCTGAAATCGGCCAGGCACATATAGGGGTCGGCGACGTAGTGAAAGGATACCGTCAGGTAGTCGGCGATGTCCTGAAAGCTCTCGCCGTCAAACCCGACCTTTAGGGCGTCCACGACCCGGCGAATGTCGGGGTCGGCGGCATACAGGCGGGAGGGCGAATAGTCCTGCCAGGATTTTTCCACCTCCTCCGCCCTGAGGCCGAAGGGAAACATATTCCGCTCCCCGACGTTTTCCAGTATCTCGACGTTGGCGCCGTCCACCGTCCCCAGCGTGACCGCGCCGTTTAGCATAAACTTCATATTGCTGGTGCCCGAGGCCTCTTTGCCCGCTAAGGATATTTGCTCGGACACCTCGGACGCCGGGATCAGCCGCTCGGCCTTTGTCACATTGTAATTTTCGACAAAGAGGACATTGAGCCTTTCCTTGACCTTTTTTTCCGTTTGGATCTGGTGGGAAAGGCAGTTTAACAGCGTGATGATGCGCTTGGCGTGCATATAACTGCCCGCGGCCTTGGCGCCGAAAATAAAGGTTTGCGGCGAAAGCCCCGACCCGGCGTTGTCCTTGATGTCGAGGTAATACTTGATGATCTTTAGCGCGTTTAGGAGCTGGCGCTTGTATTCGTGCAGGCGCTTGATTTGCGTATCAAAACGCGTGCCGGGATCGATCACCGCCCCCGTCGTCTGCTTGATATAGGCGGCAAAGTCCTCCTTGTTGCCCCGCTTGATGCGGCCAAGCTCGGCCAAGACCCGCTTGTCGTCCATAAACCGCTCCAGCTCTTTGAGCCGGGGCGCGTCCAGCATATAGCCGTCCCCGATCAAATCCTTGACCAAGCCGTCCAGGCGGGGGTTGCACGCCGAAAGCCAGCGCCGGTGCGCGATGCCGTTGGTCACGTTGGTAAACCGCTCGGGATATATCTGATAAAAATCGTGGAACACGTCTTTTTTGATGATTTCGCTGTGCAGCGCCGACACGCCGTTGACCGAATGACTGCCGATGATCGCGAGGTTGGCCATGCGGATCTGCCCGTTCCCGATGACCGTCATTTTGCACAGCGCCTCGTCCGGCAGGGTGCCGTGCTCCCATTTGAAGCGGGCGTCGATCTCCTTGATGATCGAATAGATGCGGGGCAGGCGGGAGCGAACCAGCTCCTCCTGCCACTTTTCGAGCGCCTCGGATAATACCGTATGGTTGGTATAGGCGATGGTGTTGACCGTGATATTCCACGCCTTTTCCCACGGGTAGCCGTGCTCGTCCACCAAAAGCCGCATAAGCTCGGGAATGGCCAGCGCCGGGTGCGTGTCGTTGATATGGATGGCCGCCTTGTTGGGGAGGTCGTCCAAATCGGTATTGTCCCGAAAAAAGTCTTTAAAAATACTTTGGAGGCTGGCGCTGCACAGCAGGTATTGCTGTGAAAGCCGCAGCTGCTTGCCCGAATACTGCTCGTCCGCCGGATACAAAACCTTGCTGATGAGCTCGGCCTCGTTGTCGTACCGCATGGCCTCCATAAACCTGCCCTGCGAAAAATACTGCATATCAAAGCTGCGGGGCGCCGACGCCTGCCAAAGCCGCAAAACGCCCGCGGACTCGGTGCCGTAGCCGCTGATAATGAGGTCATAGGGCATCGCGTCCACGACGCTGGCGTTTTCGTAGACAATGTTGAGCTTGCCGCCCGTCCACTCCTCGCGCACCGTCCCGCCCAGCTTGACCTCAAACATCTTATCCGAACGCGGGATCAGACTGGCGCTGCCCGTGTCCAACCAATAATCGGGCAGCTCGACCTGAATATTATCGACGATTTTTTGCTTAAAAAGGCCGTATTCGTACCTGAGGGTAAAGCCCATGGCGGGATAATCCTCGGTGACCAGCGCGTCCATAAAACAGGCCGCCAGCCTGCCAAGGCCGCCGTTGCCCAGTCCCGCGTCCGACTCGATCTCGTAAATGTCGTCGAGCTCGAAGCCCGCCTCGCCGAGAATGGCGCGGTACGCCGCCTCTACGCCCAAGTTGAACATATTATTTTTGAGCTGGCGTCCCAGCAGAAACTCCATACACAGATAATAGACGCGTTTTTTTCCTTTGCTTCTAAATTCGCGGCTGAACCGCTGTTGTCTCTCCAATAAAAGATCGCTGATGACGGATGCCAGCGCCATATAAATCATCTTGGGTGTGCCGTCCTCTATCGCGACCGAGTAGTTGCGAAACATCTTTTCGCTGAGCAAGCTGCGCAGCTTTTGCGGGGTAAAAGTCATGCAAGTCCTCCCATGCGCCAAAGCCGGTTCCGATCAAAATGAACGCCCCGCCTTTTTTGCACTGCTTAACCTAAGTAGATTTTTAATTTTTCGGTGTTTTAAAGATGACTATAATATTCTATGTAACGGCCGGCGCTCTTGTCCCAGCTGAAATCGGACAGCGCCGCGCGTTTGGCGAGCCCCATAAAGAGCTCGGCATAGTCGCGGTACAGCCCGACCGCGCGCCGAATGGCGTAGAGCATATCCTCCGTGCTGTACGAAAAAAAGACAAAACCGTTGCCGGAATTTCCCTCGCCGCAGTCGGCGATCGAATCCTTGAGCCCGCCCGTCGCGCGTACGACGGGGACCGTCCCGTAGCGGCAGGCGATCATCTGCGAAAGCCCGCAGGGCTCGGAGCGGCTGGGCATCAAAAAGATGTCCGCGCCCGCGTAGACCTTTTGCGCCAAATCCTTATTAAAGGCGAGGATCGCGCGCAGCTTGCCGCCCGAAACCCCCTCCATATGCCGGAAAAAGTTTTCGTATTCCATGTCGCCCGTGCCCAAAATGACAATCTGGACGTTTTCTTTCATGATGTCGCCGAGGGCGTAACGAATGAGATCGACGCCCTTGTGCGGCACCAGCCGGGAAATAAACGCGATGATCGGCACCTTGGGGCAAACGGGCAGGCTCAACAGCTTTTGCAGCTCGGCCTTGTTGACCGCCTTGTCCGCCAGCGTCTTGGCCGAATAGTTTTGAAACATGGATCTATTGGCGGCCGGGTCATACTCGGTCACGTTGATCCCGTTTAGGATGCCGGAGAGCTTGTAGGCGCGGCTGTTTAGGACGCCGTCCAGTCCGTGGCCGTGCTCGCGCGTGCGAATTTCCTGCGCATAGGTCTCCGAAACGGTGGTGACGCGGTCGGCGTAATCGATGGCCGCCCGCATCAGGTTGATACAGCCGTCGTGCGCAACGGACGGATATTCCCGCTGCGGGATCCCAAACAGGTCCTCGATGACCTCCTTGCCGAATTTCCCCTGATATTCGAGGTTGTGAATGGTAAAGATCGTCTCGATATAGGCATATTCGGGGCGGTACATATAAAACAGCTTATAATAGACGGGAATGAGCGCGGTCTGCCAATCGTGGCAGTGGATCACGTCCACCTTCCAGCCCAAGTAGGGCAGCGTCTCTAAAACCGCGCGTGAGAAAAACGCGAACCGCTCGCCGTCGTCGCCGTAGCCGTACAGGTTGCCCCGCTTAAAATAGTACTCGTTGTCCAAAAAGTACACGACCGTCCCGTCCTGCTCGTACCGAAACAGGCCGCAGTATTGATTCCGCCAGGAGAGCGGGACATAGTAATGCGCCACGTGCGTCATGCTTTTGCGGACCGCCTCGCTCACTGACTCGTACAGCGGCAGAATGATCCGCGCCTCGACCCCGGCGTTTTTGTGATTGACCGCCGCGGGCAGCGAGCCGATCACCTCGCCCAGACCGCCCGTCCCGGCAAAGGGAAAGGCCTCGCTGGCGGCAAACAGCACGTGGCGATTCGCGTCCGCTTTTTGCGCGGGGGCTTCGGCCGACACTTTTTCGGCGGGCACTTTTTCGGCGGATTTTTTCCGCGTTGCCCTAGGCTTTGACTGTGCCGCCTCGGACGTTTTCCGCGTTGCTCTGGGCTTTGATTGTGCCGCTTGGGGTGTTTTCCGCGCCGCCCCGGGCTTTGACTGTGCCGCCTCGGGCGTTTCCTCCGGGTTGTTTTTGACGGCCGCCGCCCGCTTTTTCCGCGCGGCCGTCGGCTTGTCCATACCTTTTTGTTCGGTCATATATCTATTCTC
>JAIRRW010000088.1 GCA_031255775.1 Clostridiales bacterium | reverse complement strand
CGCGCTGCTGACAGACTATATTTCGTGGCGGGACAAACGCGCGCGCCTAAGCGGACAAAAAAAAGTCGTGCCGGCACAAGACAGCGGAACCGCGTTAAAGGATAATCTGCCGCTATTATCGTATTTCGCGGGCTTAACCCTGTTCCCAAAAGCCTACCGGAAAGCCAAGAGGTTTTATACGTTGGGCTCGTATATCGTTTTCGCCTTGACCGGAAATAACGCCACGCATATCACGGACGCGGCGGCAAGCGGCTTTTACGACTGCGGCGGCGGCATTCACGACTACGGGACGGGGCTCGACCTCCCAAAAGCGTCCTTGGATGTGGTATGCGCCGGGGTATATAAAAACCGCGTCAAAATATATACGCCGGTGGGGGATCAGCAGGCCTCGGTCTATGCGGCAGGATACGAGGATTCGCTCATTCTCAACCTGGGCACCGCGGCGCAAATATGCGCGGTCACCGACAAAAGGATAAGCGGCGCTTTCGAAAGCCGTCCGTTTTTTCACAAGCAATATGTTTTGACCGTTACGGGCTTGCCGGGCGGCCAAAGCATTGCCGACGCAAAGAGCAAGGCCGATTTAGACAGCATCGCAAACAGGTATTCGGCGGCGGTAAAGGCGTTGCCGAAAAATCAAAAAATGACGGTAATAGGCGGAGCTACCCTATATCACAGAGAAAAGATCGAATATATCCTAAGAAATACGAGGTATTCGATCGACGCCGACAGCTCGGCGCTGGACGGGCTGGAAAAATTGGCAAAGGAGAACGAAGCCGGTATGATAAAACTAGGTTCGATGGTCAGTGAAATTGCGTATGAGGGAATCCCGATTCTTGCAAAAAACGCGGGGCTCGGCTATCTGATACTCGACTGCGAGCACGGCCCGTTCGATTATTCGTCCGCCGCCAAAATCGTCAAGACGGGCAAGCTGATCCGGTTAGAGATCATCGTGCGCCTGCCCGACAACGGCCGTAAGGATATCGTCAGGTTTATGGACATGGGGGCAAAGGGCTTGCTCCTGCCCATGTCCGAAACAAAAGAGCAGCTCGAGCAAGTCATAGCTTACGCAAAATACACGCCGCAGGGAAAGCGGGGCATATCGACGATGCGGGCGCATTCCGGCTATGATCCGGGCAAGCTCAGCGAATACATAAAAGCCGCCAACGAATATACACAGATTTTTGCGCAAATCGAAACAAAAGAGGGGATAGACAACGTCGGCAGTATCCTGTCCGTAGAAAATCTGGTCGGCATATTTATCGGACCCAACGACCTGTCCGCCGATTTGGGCTGTATCGGCGACAACAAACCGATCATTGACGCGATAAACAAAGTCGCGGCCGCGGCAGTAAAGGCAAATAAGCCCTGGGGCATCATCACCTCGGATAACGAGCTCATCGCCGCCGCCAAGCAAGCAAACGTCAATTTGCTCTGCATTTCCAGCGAGATCGGAATCCTAGCCGCCGGTTATAAAAACATCCCCGCAAAATATCAATAGACCTGTTCTAATAAAATTAACGGCTTCGGGCGCTTTCGGTTTTGAGTTTTTATGCAGTCTTGTCTGGTGATAAGGCTGCGTTTTTTTAGAACGGGTCTAAAACCTCTCGCGGCGGCTAAACGGTCTATAGTCCGCCGTTTTTTGGCGGTGTGCGGGTAAAGTGGGGAGGATGTGGGAAATCTGTTCCGAAAATATACAAAACATTTTCCGATTATGCTATTGTACGGGACGTGGGTATGATGTTATAATAGACCTGTTGTAAAGTCGCTCGCGGTCGGTTTTACAACAGGTCTGATACGAAAGGAACGGCTAAAAAAAGTTAAACGGTTTTTAAGGGGGGAAAAAAAGTGAAAAGAGAAAGGAGTGAGAGTATGAAAAGGGTTTCTAAAAAGATGTTGTTTATTTTGGCGCTTACGCTGGCCGTTTGTTTGACGGCGGGGGGCGTTGCGTACGCGGCGTGGGTCAACGAGGCCGTCAGCAGCAACAACACGATCACCACGGGCAGTCCCGTCACCTATCAGATCACGGGCTCGCAGATTGACGGCGGGACGGGCTTGCGTCCCGGCAGCAGCGCGACGCACACCGTCACGGCGAATCTGGACGGCGAGGCGTCCGGCACATTTTCGATATACGGCATAAAGGCGTATAAAACTGCCGACAGCGAAAAAACAGAGATCACGGTTGAGGACGACGCTGCCGTTTGGGCGTTTTTGACGGTCACGGCGGAAAAGAAGGCAAGCGGCGGGGCGGAGTTTGCCCCGGTCGCGGCCGCTTTTGCCGACGGCGTCCTGAGCTTTACCGTTGCGGACGGCGACACGATCAAGCTGACCATAACGCTAAACGACGGCGATACTTACGGCGCCTCCGAAATCCCCGAGGCGTTTTCGGAGTGTAACATCATTTATACGCTCAAGCTGCAATAACAGACTGTTGGGAGACATGTTCAAAAAAAAGGATAATAAAGTAGAAAGCGCGGTGCCCGAGTTTTCCCCCTCCGTTTTTTTGCGCCGCGCTTTTGAAATTACCGCCGACCTTGGGTACAGCAACACCAAGCATTGGCCGGCGGAGCGCGCCGAGCTGGACATACAGGACAGCGGCAAAAAGTTTTTGGACGAAAACCTCAATAATCTTGTCGTCCTGCGCACGTACGGGGGCGCGGGGGAGCTGACGCTTTCGGGGAGGCGGTTTTTGCTGGAGCCGGGCAGTCTCATTTTGTTTCATCATCATCAGCCGCGTATGCACCGCACGGTGCGGGATATGTGGGAATTTGACTGGTTTGAGTTTTCGGTCAGCCGGACGGAAATTCCCGTCGAGCAGGTCATGATGTTTCCCTACAAACGCAGCGAAAGGCTGGCGCGTGTCGCGCTGTTTGGGCTGTTTAAGCGGACGCCCGACGACATCGCGATTCACGGCTGTTTTTCCTATCTGTTGACGCTTTGGATTTCGCGGATCCGGCAGCTTGGCGGACGCGTAAAGGACATCGATCTTAGCGAAAGCCTCTCCTACATACACGACAACCTCAGCAACAAAATAAGCGTCGAGCGGCTGGCCGAAATATGCTGCGTGTCCTCCCGCTATTTTCGCGCCCTGTTTGCGCAAAAGATGAAGCTGCCGCCCACCGCGTATATCAACAATCTGCGGCTGCAAATGGGCGCCGAGCTGCTGGTCAACACCGACAAGGACCTAAACGAGATCGCGGAGGCGGTCGGGCTGTCGGACGCCTATTATTTTAGCGTAAGGTTCAAAAAGCATTTCGGGATCGCGCCGAGGAATTACCGAAAATCCGCCCGAAAAAAATAAACGCGGAAGGATAAAATCCGCTAAAACTGTTCCGAAAATAGACAAAATCCTTTCCGATTATGCTATTGTCAGTCACGCAATGCGGTGGTATTCTATATAGGAAGTGAGGTTAAGATGAGAAAATTGAGAATCGCAATCGTACTTTGCGCGTTGGCCGCCGCTTTGGCGTTGACCGCGTGCGACCCCCCCGAGACGCCCGAGGAGGTCGTTTTGTCGTTTGACAAGACGACGGCGTATATTTCCGGCTCAAAAACGCTGCTCCCGATCAAGGGCGCCCTGCCCGAGGCGGGCGACCTCTACGAGGAAGCGACCGTCAAGCTGTCCGCCTCCGTCCAAGCCAAA
Organism: Clostridiales bacterium; assembly: GCA_031255775.1. Taxonomy (GTDB): domain Bacteria; phylum Bacillota; class Clostridia; order Christensenellales; family Pumilibacteraceae; genus JAIRRW01. The sequence continues at coordinate 5,628 of JAIRRW010000088.1, read as the reverse complement.
ATGCGCTTGACCGTCGAGTTTTCGGACCCGGCGATAGCGGGGCTGGCGGTTTCGGTCAACGGCGGCGCGGCAAAGGACTTTGTCAACGGCGCCGAGCTGTACCAATCGGCGCAGGCCGAGACCGAAGCGGCGGTCGCCGTCAGGATTTTTCTCAGCGCGGCGGCGGACGAGGCGTCGGCGGGCAGACAGCTGGCGTTTACCTTCGTTTTGAGCTATGAGGAGGATGTATAAGTATGAGAAAAAATAAAATATTGGCGGGATTGGGCGTTCTCATGCTGGCAGTTGCGGTCGCATTCGGTTCGGTGGCGTTTGCCGCCGGATGGTTTCACGTGGCCGTCGGCGAGTACAGCGGCCTGTCTACGGGACGGTTTCATGTCGCCACAACGATCGACTTTGACGCGCCGACGCTGTACGAGGCGGGCGCGGTTTCCGTCACCGGAACGGTCAAAGAGGCGGTCAACGGCGCGGCGGTGCCCGGCGCGGCCGTGTCGGCGGCTTATTACGCCAAGGGCAACGGGAGTTATACCGAGCAGGTCGACGCGACGCTCATCAATCAAGCGGGCGAATACAGGGCGGTGATGAGCTACGCCGGATACCAAGAATTTTCGCCCGTGACGGCGGAAAAGGATTTTACGGTGCTTTCCGCGCCCGACTATTATACGCGGCTGTTAAAATTTAAGGATCAGGACGCTTTATCGCTCGTGACCGGCGGTATGGAGACCCCGGCCATCGCGGCGGACGAAAAGGCGGCGGACGGTTTCGCGATGACAAGGCAATTCGGGCATCCGGGTGGTGGGGTGACGCGTCCGCTGGTCGTGCAACTGGGCTCGGTCTGGACGGTGGGCGAGATTGCGGAGCTTCGGATCCGCTACAGGCTGACCGAAATAACGGCGGGAGGCAGCCAAACTTTTTGGCCAAGGTTCTATTTTAACGACACCGCCTGGGACGCCCAAGCGAACGCCACCGGAATCTCGATAACGGCGACCGTTGGGCAGGATATGGCCGACTACGCGACGCTTGCGATCACGCATGCGGAGTTACTGACAAAGTATCCTTATCTGATGGCGGAGACCGCGCTGTCACGGATCGGACTTTTGGGTCCGTCGGCAGGCGGTGCGCAAATTGTCACCATGAACTTGGACAGTATCACGGTCGTGACGAGGGAGGAGGCGGCGGCGACATATCCGGCGTTATGGACTTTCGACAGCGTGGACGCATTATCGATCGTGAGCGGCGGACTGGGCGACGCGGCCGCCATCGATCCGGACGAAGAAGCGGAGGACGGTTACGCGCTGACAAGGAAATTCGGGTTTTCCGATAGTGCGATGCGTCCGTTGGCTGTGCAACTGGGCGCGATCTGGACGGTGGGCGAGATTGCGGAGATTCAGATCCGCTACAGGCTGACCGACATTGAGGCGAGCATTGCTACTTATTGGCCCAGATTTTCTTTTAACGGCACCGCCTGGAACGTTGATAACGGCGCCGGATTTACGATAACGGCGCGCCCCGGGCAGGATATGGCCGACTACGCAACGCTTGTGATGACGCAGGCGAGTCTGTTGGACAAGTATCCTTATCTGACGCCGGAGACCGCGCTGTCGCAGATCATGCTTTCGTCCGGCGGAACGCATGGGACTTTGTCCACCGCGATCCTGCACTTGGACAGTATCACGGTCGTGACGAGAGCGGAACGACAGGCGCAATACTCGGCATTGTTGACCTTCAGTGATGAGGACGCTCTATCGATTGTGACCGGCGGAATGGATACCCCGGCCATCGTGCCGGACGAAAAGGCGGAGGACGGTTTCGCGATGACAAGGAAATTCGGGCATCCGGGTGGTGGGGTGACGCGTCCACTGGTTGTGCAGTTAGGCTCGGCATGGACGGTGGGCGAAATTGCGGAGATTCGGTTCCGCTACAGGCTGACCGACATCGCGACGGGTGGCGCCACTACTTTCTGGCCAAGGTTCTATTTTAACGACACCGCTTGGGACAACACCTCGCAGAACGGTAACGGCGGCAACGGAATTACGCTAACGGCGACCGTTGGGCAGGATATGGCCGACTATGTGACGCTTGTGATCACGCAGGCGTATTTGCTGGACATGTATGGGTACCTGACGACGGAGACCGCGCTGTCACGGATCGGACTTTTGGGTCCGATGAACGGCTCCGGCTTTAACACCGCCGTCATGAACTTAGACAGTATTACGATCGTGCCGATCGTGACAAATTAGCGGGCGGCCTGCGCATACAGATGTAAACGCAAGGAAACATTCCCCAAAAAACTGGAGGTATTTTTGACCGTGATTGTCCAAGAACGAACCCCGATCCACCGCGCCGTTGCGGCGGAAACCGGCAGGTACATAACGGACGCGTACAAGATCGTCGCCGCCCGGGGCAAGGGCGCAAAATTCGCCGCGGACGAGGTGCGGCACTTTCTGCGCGAAGCGGCGGGGCTTGACCTGCCGATCGTGTCCGACGCGGACGCAAGGTGGGCAACGGACGCAAAATATCTGGCCGTCGGGCGCACCGCGCAGGCAAAGTCGGCGGGCGTCGTGTTTGACGCGGGCTTGCTGGGCGAAAACGGCTTTATCGTCAGGACCGTCGGGGACAGCGTTTTTATGGGCGGCGCGGGATCGTTTGGCGATATGTATGCCGCCTACGAATTTTTGGCTTGCGCGATCGGCTTTGAGGCCTTCAACCAGCGGCTGTACCGATTCCGGCGCGGACAAAAGGCGCTGCTGCCGCAAGCGGACATCACCGAGGTTCCCGATTTTCAGTGGCGGTGTTATGACATATCGCCCGGGACGCAGCGGGCGCGGCGCGCGCTTAGGTTAAACTGCTATAGCGATTTGTGGATGGGCGGCTGGCACAGCTCCTTTAAGTTTTTGCCCAAGGACAAGCATTTGCGCAATCCCGACCAAACGCAAAATCATCCCGCCTGGTATTCGCAAAACGAGGCGCAGCTGTGCTATACCGCGCACGGGGACAGGCGGGAGTACGAGGCGCTGCTGGCCGCGGCGGTCGAGAGCGTCAAGCGCGAAATCATTCAATTTCCCGACCGTTGTATGCTGGGCTTTACGCAGGAGGACGCCTGGGAGCTGACGGAGGACGAACGCTGGTGTACCTGTCCGGCCTGCGCCGCCGAAAAACAAAAGTACGGCTCAAACGCCGCCGTCATGATCAAGTTTGTCAACGATTTGGGCGAAAAAATCGAGACCTGGATCAAGACCAACGACGACGGCGTCCCGCACGACAGACAGGTGCAGCTTTCCTTTTTCGCGTACACGGTGACCAAGGACGCGCCCGTCAAGGCGGCGGCGGACGGCGGGTGGGAGCCGATCGACGCGTCGGTCGTATGCCGCGACAACGTGACCGTCTATTTCGCCCCGATCGGCGCGGATTATACAAAGCCCTTCAACGCCCGGCAAAACGGCCGCGCCGTCACACAGGCCGACCAGTGGCGCGCGGTGTCCAAGGAGCTGTACGTCTGGCTGTACGAGACCAACTTTCATCACTATCTCTATCCGTACAACAGCTGGGGCACATACGGCGAGACCTATCGGTTTTTTCGGGCGCGAAACGTCTCCTTTCTCTTTAACGAGGGGCAGTTTAATCAAGAGGCGTCCACGGGCTTTAACGACCTAAAAATCTATATCAATTCTAAGCTGTTATGGGACGCCGACGCGGACGAGGCCGCCGTGACCGACCGGTATTTTGCGGAGGTATTCGGCCCCGCCGCCAAAACGATGCGGACGTATTTTGAGGAGATTAAGGAGCGTTTGGCCGTTTTGGCCGGGCAAAACGCGGATGTCGGCAAGATAAGCTTTAAGATCAACGAGGCCGGCTACTGGCCCAAGCAGGTATTGGACAAGTGGCGCGCGCAGTGCGAAACCGCGCTTGCCGAGGCGGCGCCCCTAAAGGGGACGGACGCGCGGGTCTATGACGAGACGGTCACCGCCGTCACGATGGAAAGTATGTTTCCCCGCTACGCCCTCATCACGCTGCACGGCGAGACGTACCCGCCCGAGACTCTGCGGGACATGAAACGGGCGTTTGCCGCCGACGCGGCGCGGATCGGGCTCAACCGCTTGACCGAGCCGATCGGCGCCGAAAAGCTGCTGGCGGAATGGGGGCAAGGCTAACGCCGCCGCTACCGCTTTCGATAAAATGCCGTTTCACTTGCATTTTATCGAGAAAAGAAGTGTCCGTTGCATTTTATCGAACGCGGTTGCGCCTTAAATCTTTTTTACAAAAACGACGTTTTTTGTAAAAAAGTGCCGTATCCCTCGTTCAAATGAAAGCGTCAGCGTCATTTGAACGAAAGCGGTAGCGCTTTATTCGATAACGCGGATCAAATTGTCGGCGCGTTTGACGGCGGGGAGCGCGGCGATCGATTTTAGGGCGGTCTGCATGGCTTGCTCGGTGGTGGCGTGCGTCATGATGACGATGGACGCCCGCACGCCGTCCCCGCTCCGCTGGTTTAGGGTCTTGATAGAGATTTTTTCGCGCCCCAAAACGTCGGCGATCGCGCCGAGGACGCCCGGCCTGTCCTCGACGGTGAGCGCGAGATAATACGCACAGCCGAAATCGGAGACGATCTCGATCTGCGCCGCGACCTTGCCGTCGTTGACAAAATCGGAATACGCGTGCGTTTCGCGCCGGGCGGCGTACACGATGTCGCTGACGATGGCGCTCCCGGTCGGCCTTGCGCCCGCGCCCCGCCCGAAGAGCATGACGTTTTCGACAAAGTCGCCGGTGAGATACACGGCGTTGTACGAGTCGCGCACGGCGGCCAGCGGGTGCTCGGTCTTGATGAGCGCCGGGTGCACGCGCGCCTCCACCCGGTTGCCCGACCGCCGCCCGATGGCCAGGAGCTTGACCGTATACCCCATCTCCCTGCCCGACCGGATGTCGGCGGCGGTGATGCCCCGGATCCCCTCGCGGCAAACGGCGGTGTACGGAATACAGGTGTGAAAGGCCAGCGACGAGAGAATGGACAGCTTGTAGGCCGCGTCATAGCCGTCCACGTCGGCGGTGGGGTCGGCCTCGGCAAAGCCAAGGCTTTGCGCGTCCTTTAGCGCCGCCTCATAGCTTAGCTCCTCCTCGCTCATTTTGGACAGGATATAATTGGTGGTGCCGTTGATGATGCCGGTGACCGCGGTGATGTTGTCGCCCTGTAGGCTCTCTTTTAGGGTGCGAATGACGGGGATCCCGCCGCCGCAGCTGGCCTCAAAATACAGCCCCGCGCCCGACGCCTTGGCCGCCGCTTCGAGCTCGGGCCAGCACTTGGCGACAAGCTCTTTATTGGCCGTGACCACCGTTTTGCCCGCCCTTAGGGCGTCTAAAATAAAGGCCTTGGCGACGCCGGTCCCGCCGATCACCTCGACGACGATCGAAATGTCCGGGTCGGACATGATCTCGTCCGGCGATTTTGCGACGGCCTCGGCCGCAATGCCCAGCTCGCGGATCCGCGCGGCGTTGAGGTCGAGTACCTTTTTGACCGCAATCGTCACGCCCTCGGCGGCGCGAATCTTTTCGCGGTTTTTTGTCAAAATCTCGTAGGTTCCGCCGCCCACCGTGCCCAGTCCCAGTATCGCGATGTTGATCGTTTTATCCATAAAT
>JAIRRW010000060.1 GCA_031255775.1 Clostridiales bacterium | reverse complement strand
TATGATGGATTTTTGGAAAAAATATTGTTCCTGCGGCCATGAATCCAAAATGTTTTTCAAGCATATGCGGATAGACGAAAGCGCAAACGAATGTCTGGACGCGTTGATCAGGGTGACTGCCGATAGAATTTCTCACAGCTCGGTACAACCGTGTTCAGGTTTGGAGCCATTTTACGAAATCAACGCGGATATTACCGACTATATGAAATATTACCGATTCTCGGCTCTAAAGGTCAAGGTTCTGCGCGGGCAGGAAAAAATAGGAGCCAATATAATTGAGCTTGCTTGTTACGACCAAAAAATTTTGCTGGATTTCGGGCGCGAGCTTGAAAATACAAGCGGAGAATTGACGGCTATCGAAAAAAGTATTCTGCAAAACGAATACTGCGCCGCATTTATTACGCACTATCACGGTGATCACGCCGCCAATATCAGCAAATTGAGGTGTCCCGTATATATGGGAAAAAAGTGTGCGGAGGTCATAAGGGTTGTCGCCGATTACACCGGGAAAAATATGCTGCCGATCGATCTTCGAGCCTTTGAAGACGGCAAGACGCGCCGGATTGGGCCGTTTGTCGTTACGCCGTATTTATGCGATCATTCGGCATACGACAGTTATATGTTGTATATAAAAAACTTGCGAGGAGATACGGGTATATTGTACACGGGAGACTTTAGGGCCACAGGCAGAAAGAGCTTTGAGCAGTTACTTGCAAGGCTCCCGCGCAATATCGACACACTCATTTGTGAGGGAACCAATATCGGACAAATTAGACCGCAGTGTACAGAACGCGAAATAGAAAGGCAAGCGTTCATTCTGATGCAGCAGCGTAAAAAACCTGTCTTCGTTTTGCAATCGAGCACAAATATAGATCGCTTGGTCAGTTTTTACAGAGCCGCAAAAAAAGCGAAACGGAAATTTTATATGGACGATTATCAGGCGCAGGTTTGCTTTAGCGTCGGAGGCCGTATTCCGAATCCGGATAGCTTTGATGACGTATTTGCGTTCAAATCCCCGAAATCGCGTAAATTCCCGGAGCGGTTTGAGGAAATCGAAAATACACTTCAAGCAAAGGATTTTTTTGCCTTGGACTACGTTATGTTGATCCGCAATTCACATTTGCCGCTTTTACGAAAAATATCCGCGCGGTCGGATATCTTGAAAAACGCCGTTTTAATTTACTCCATGTGGGAGGGCTACAAGCAAAATGAAACTATGCAAATATTTCTTAAAGCAATCGAGGATATCGGTATCCAAACTTGTTTGCTTCATACAAGCGGTCATGCCGATGAAAATACGATTAACAAATTGATACGGCATACAAACGCAAAAGAGGTTGTTGTTGTGCACACCTGCCCCCAATAAATATATTAGACCTGTTCTATAGACCATGGCTTTGTGTTGGCTTTGTGTCCGGTTTTTTGTTTACCAAACGGTAAATTTGTGGTACACTGTAGTGGTTCAGCTCACTATGAACAGCACGCTTTTGCGAATAAGGTTAGGAACTAGATAATGGAAACGGTCTATTTGGTCGGTGTGGACGTTGGTTCGACCACGGTCAAGACGGTGGTTTTGGACGAGCCGTCGCACACTGTCTTATATCGGGAATATAAACGGCATTTTTCGAAGGTCAAAGAGGCGGTGCTCGAACAGCTCCTTGCGGTGTTTGGGAAATTTGACGGCACCTTTAAGGTCAGCCTGACGGGTTCGGCGGGGCTGGGGCTGTCCAATCGCGCGGGGCTGGGGTTTGTGCAGGAGGTCTTTGCCGCATCGCTGGCGGTCAAGGACCTGTATCCCGACACCGATTGCGCGATCGAATTGGGCGGCGAGGACGCCAAGATTCTGTTTTTGACGGGCGGCGTGGAGCAGCGTATGAACGGCTCCTGTGCGGGCGGGACCGGCGCCTTTATCGACCAGATGGCCACCCTTTTAAAGGTTGAGCCGTCGGAATTGGACGCGCTTGCCAAAAAGGCCAAGACCAAGTACCCCATCGCGTCCCGCTGCGGCGTGTTTGCCAAGAGCGACATCCAGCCGCTGTTGAACCAGGGGGCGGCGCGGGAGGACGTGGCGCTCAGTATTTTTCAGGCCGTCGTCGATCAGACGGTGGCGGGGCTGGCGCAGGGACGCCGGATCAAGGGGAACGTCCTGTTTTTGGGCGGGCCGCTGCATTTTTTTGAAAGCCTGCAAAGGGTCTTTGTCGAGACGCTGGCGCTGGCGCCGGGGCAGGCGGTATTTCCCGAGCTTGCGACCTGTTTTATGGCCTACGGCAGCGCGTTGTACGCCAAGGATCAGCCGACCGCAGCGGGCGCGTCGATCATACAACGCATCGAAAACGCGCCCTATTCGGACGAGATTCTCTGCGGCCCGCAATTGTTTAAGGACGAGGCCGAATACCGGGCCTTTGTGTCGGCGCACGCTCGGGCCGACGTTGCGCGCCGGGAAATAGCGGCGTACGCCGGCAACGCGTACCTGGGGGTGGACGCGGGCTCGACGACCACCAAGCTCACCCTGATCGACGGGGACGGGGCGCTCTTGTATTCGTATTATACCGACAACTGCGGCAAGCCGCTGGACGAGACGGCCGCGCAGCTTGCGCACCTCTACGGCTTGCTGGGCGACCGCGTTCGGATCGCGGGCGCGGCGGTGACGGGTTACGGCGAGGAGCTCATCAAAGCGGGCTTGCGGCTGGATCACGGCGTGGTGGAGACCGTCGCGCATTTCAAGGCCGCTTCCGCCTTTTGTCCCGAGGTCGATTTTATCATGGACATCGGCGGGCAGGACATCAAGTGCTTCAAGATCAAAAACGGCGCGATCGACAACATCATGCTCAACGAAGCCTGTTCGTCGGGGTGCGGTTCCTTTATCCAGACCTTTGCCAACGCCATGGGGTACGATATTGCCGCGTTCTCCAAGCTGGGGCTGTTTGCCGAACACCCGGTCGAGCTGGGGTCGCGCTGCACGGTATTTATGAATAGCTCGGTCAAGCAGGCGCAAAAAGAGGGCGCGACGGTGGCCGATATTTCGGCGGGGCTGTCGGCTTCGGTCATCAAAAACGCGATCTACAAGGTCATCCGCGCGGCGTCGCCCGAGGACTTGGGGGAAAACGTGGTGGTGCAGGGCGGCACCTTTTATAACGACGCGGTCTTGCGGGCGTTTGAGATGGAATTGGGACGCTCGGTCATTCGGCCTGTCATCTCCGGCCTCATGGGCGCGTACGGCGCGGCGCTGTACGCCAAGGAAAAAAGCACGGGCGTCTCCCGAATCCTCACCGCCGCCGAGCTCAAGGATTTTTCGTACAAGTCCAAATTTACCCATTGCAACGGCTGTACGGCCAACTGCTCGCTCACCGTCCTGAATTTCGGCGAGGGGCGCAGGCTGATTTCGGGCAACCGCTGTGAGCGGGGACAGGGCAAGACCCGGGAGGAGATTCTGCCCGACCTCTACGAATTTAAATACGACCTCCTGTTGTCGTCGGTTTTGGATCAGCCCGAAAAGCCGCGCCTGACCGTCGGACTGCCGCTGGCCCTGGGGTTTTACGAGCAGCTGCCCTTTTGGCACGCGGTCTTTTATCACCTAAACATTCAAACGGTGCTGTCGGCCGAATCCAACCGGGCGTTTTATGTCAAGGGACAGCACACCATTCCCTCCGATACCGTCTGTTATCCGGCAAAATTGGCGCACGCGCATATTTTGGATTTGCTGGATAAAGGGGTGGACGTCATCTTTTATCCCTCCCAGACCTACAACCTCGACGAGGGCGAATCCGACAACCACTATAATTGCCCGGTCGTCGCCTATTACCCCGAAACGCTGGCGGCCAATATCGAGCCGTTAAACAAGGACAATTTTGTCTATCCGTATCTGGACCTAAACCGCCGGAGCAATGTGATCCATCGGATCCGGGACAGCTTTCCCGCGCTTAGGCTCACTAAAAAAGAGGTGGGCGCGGCGGTGGACGCGGGTTACGCGGCCTACGGGCTCTATTTAAAGCGGGTGCGCGACAAGGGGGCGGCGCTGATCGAATTTGCGCGCAAGGCAGGAAAAAAGATTGCGGTCATTGCCGGACGTCCCGATCATATTGACCCCGAGATCAACCACGGCATCCAAAAGCTCGTCGCCTCGCTGGGCATGGTGGCGGTGTCCGAGGACGCGGTCAGCCATCTCGCGTCCCCGCCGCCCTTAGAGGTCCTAAACCAGTGGACCTATCATGCCCGCCTGTACCGCGCGGCGCAATATGTGACGACGCAGGACGACATGGCGCTCATTCAGCTGGTTTCCTTCGGCTGCGGCATCGACGCCGTCACCTCCGACGAGACGCGCCGCATATTAGAGGCCGGCGGCAAGCTCTATACCCAGCTCAAAATCGACGAGATCAACAATTTGGGCGCGGTCAAGATTCGCTTGCGGAGTTTGATCGCCGCGCTGTAATATTTTCCATGCTGTTCTATGCCCTAAAGGAGAATGTATACAAACGTGAAAAAGAAACGGGAAACACCAAAAACCGAGCTGCCGTATATCGAGTTTACGGCCGAGATGAAGCGGGACTACACCATTCTGATCCCCGATATGCTGCCCGATCATTTTAAAATTTTGGTGGAGATTTTTAAGGCCGAGGGCTATAAAATGGCGCACCTCACCAACGATTCGCGGGCGGTGGTGGACGAGGGGCTAAAGAGCGTGCACAACGACACCTGCTATCCGGCGCTCTTGGTCATCGGCCAGTTTTTGGAGGCCTTAAAGAGCGGCAGGTACGACGTTGACAAAACGGCGCTCATGATCACGCAGACGGGCGGCGGCTGCCGCGCCTCCAACTATATCCATTTATTGCGAAAGGCGCTAAAAAAGGATTTTCCCAACGTCCCCGTCATATCGCTCAGCTTTACCGGCATCGAAAGGCACAGCGGCTTTACCATGAACCTGCGGCTGATCTTGAACCTCATATTCGGCATGTTGTACGGCGATCTGTTGATGACGCTCAAAAACCAGTGCAAGCCCTACGAGGTCAACCCCGGCCAGACCGACCGCGTACTCGACGAAATGGCGGGGATCTTGAGCAAAATGGCCGCCGAGCGGCGCGGGTTTTTTAGGACGGGCAAAAACTATAAACGGATTCTGGACGCGTTTTCGGCCATTCCGGTCAAGGCGGGCGAAAAGCCGCGCGTGGGGATCGTGGGCGAGATTTACGTCAAGTATTCGCCGCTTGCCAACAACCGTTTGGAGGAATTTTTGATCGCCGAGGGCTGCGAGCCGGTCGTCCCCGGGCTGCTGGATTTTATCCTGTACTGCCTGGTCAACATGATAAACGACGGCAAAATTTACGATTTTTCTGACAAAACGACCCGTTTTGCCGGGTTTGGCTATTGGGTGATGTACCGCCAGCAGAAAAAAATGAATCGCTTTATCCGAAAAAAGAGCCGGTTTATGCCCGGCCACGATTTTGAGGAGCTTAGAGCCGAGGCGGACAAGCTGATCCATCAGGGGGTCAAGATGGGCGAGGGGTGGCTGATCCCCGCCGAGATGGGCGAGCTCATCAAGACCGGCACCAACAATATCGTGACCGCCCAGCCCTTTGGCTGCCTCCCCAACCATATCGTCGCGAAGGGCGTCAACCGCCGGATCAAGGAGGCCTATCCCGAGGCCAACATCGTGGCCGTCGATTATGATCCCTCGTCCACCCGCGTCAATCAGGAAAACCGAATCAAGCTGATGATCGCCAACATCGCCGCCGCCGCCGCCGAACGACCCGCCGAGCGGGGATAGGTAATAGGCAGGACGCCGCCGATTTAATGCGTTTTTAATTTGATTTGGGGCGGCGGCGCTTGAATAACGGCGCCGTTTATGGTATACTTAACATAAGGAAGTGTAGGAGGGAGGTGTTGACGATGCGTGTCAGCGATTTTGTCCAAGCGGCGAGCCGTGGGGATACGGCGGCGCAAAACAGTTTGGGCGATTGCTATTATTACGGATACGACACCGAAAGGGATTTTTTCAAGGCGGTGACCTGGTATAAAAACGCGGCCGAGGGCGGCTATCTGCCGGCCAAGGTCAATTTGGCGCTGTGCTATTATTACGGACAAAATGTCTCGACCAAGAGCCTTTCGGCCATCGAGCTTTCGCCGCCGACCGCAAGCCCGCACAACGGGGACGCGCGGGACAGGGCGGGTATATCCTTCGAAAAAGCCATAAAGGGCGACGCCGCCGCCCGCAGCCTGTGCGGATTCCGTTTCGATCCGTATGCCGCCTTTTCGCCTTTGCCGCAGGACGGACGCTTTGCGGCCGAAGCCTGTTTTAGAGAGCGTCCGGCAGCCTGCGGCCTCAGGCGGGAGACCGCCGCCGACCTCAACCGCAAGGCCGCGCTTCAGGTTTTAGTAAGACCTTTGTCGGCCGTCCCGACCTTTCCCGCCCGCGTCGATTTTTACGGGATAAATCGGCCGGCAGAGCGGACGGCGCAGGCGGTCGCCGACAAAAACGCCGCCCTCTTGCGCAAGAGCGGCGAGGGCATGGGGCGCGATTTCGAGCAGGCGTTCCGTTGGTTCGAGTCGGCGGCGAAGGAGGGAAGTCCTCTCGCGCAGGTCAACCTCGGCAATTGTTATAAAAAGGGCAACGGGACGCCAAAGGACAGCGTCTTGGCCTTTAAATGGTACAAGTCGGCGGCCGAGGCGGGCAACATCGCCGCGCTTCTCCTTTTGGGGGATTGTTATGCCAAGGGCGACGGCGTGGCGCGCAACGATCATATCGCCGCCGCCTGGTACACCATGGCCGCCAAAAAGCGCAACGCCTACGCCCAGTATAAGCTGGGCATCTGTTATGAGCTGGGACGCGGCGTAGAAAAGGACGCGGCGCGCGCCGTCAGCTGGTACGAGGCGGCGGCCTCCGCAGGTTATGCGTCGGCGCAGTACGCCCTGGGCAACAGCTGTTATAACGGCCTAAACCGTATCCGCGATTACGCGCGGGCGGCGGATTGGTTTACCAAAGCGGCAAACGGCGGCAGCGCCGCGGCCATGTACATGATTGGCGAGTGCTGCAACAAGGGGTGGGGGCGGCCCAAAAACGAGGCGGCCGCGTTTAGCTGGTGGAAGCGGGCGGCGGATGCGGGCAGCCCCAAGGCGATGTCCAAGGTGGGCGAGTGTCTCTACTACGGCCGGGGCGTCGACCGGGACGAAACGCAAGGGCTGGATTGGCTCGACCGGGCGGCGGCGCTCGGGCATACCGAGGCCGGGATCCTACTCAAAAAACTGGGGCGGTAAGACTTTTTTTGGGCGAAAGACCGACTCGATAAAAAACGTAAAAAACAGGGAAAACCGTGCAAAATCGTTTGTTTTTGCACGGTTTTTGTGCTATACTCTACGCATGACAGACAGACAGGCGCGAGAACTCAATCCGTTGTCGCTGGCTTTTTTGGGCGACGGGCTTTTTACCTTTTTTGTGCGCGATCAATTGATCAATCGGTCGAACGAAAAGGCGGGCTCGCTCCACGTAAAGGCCAAGCGCTATGTGTCGGCGGGGGCGCAGGCGAAAATGCTGGACGCGGTCGCGCCCGCGCTTACGGAGGACGAAGCGGATATTGCGCGGCGCGCCCGCAACACAAACAACGCGACCAGGGCGAAAAACGCGGCGCCGAGCGATTATAAAAAGGCGACGGCGTTAGAGGCGGTCTTGGGGTATCTGCACCTGACGGAACGTACCGAGCGGTTGGAGTGGCTATTGGCGCGGCTGATGGAAGTCGGCGGGACGGACGGCAAGGGAGCGGGAGAGAATAGGCGTACATGAGCAGGGCTGACAGCGTTTTTATCGAGAATATACGCGACATTATCGACAACGGCTTTTGGGATACGGACTTAAACGTCCGGCCAAAATGGACGGACGGCGCCCCGGCGCACACCGTTAAAAAATTCGGGCTGGTCAACCGCTATGACCTCTCCGAGGAGTTTCCCATCCTCACGTTGCGGCGCACCAACTTTACGGCGGCGGCCGACGAGCTGTTTTGGATCTGGCAAAAAAAGAGCAGCAACGTGCGCGACCTCAACTCAAAAATATGGGACGCCTGGGCGGACGGGACCGGATCGATCGGCAAGGCCTACGGCTATCAGATGGGCGTCAAGCATCGGTATAAGGAGGGGATGTTCGATCAGGTCGATCGGGTTTTGTACGACCTAAAGCACAACCCGCAGTCCCGCCGCATCCTGACAAATCTCTACGTCCATCAGGATTTATGCGAGATGAACCTGTATCCCTGCGCCTATTCGGTGACCTTCAACGTGTCGGGCAATACCTTAAACGCGATCCTAAACCAGCGTTCGCAGGATATGCTGACCGCCAACAACTGGAACGTGGTTCAGTACGCGCTGCTGCTGCTGGTCATGGCCGAGGTTTCGGGCTTTAGGGCGGGCGAGCTGGTGCACGTCATCGCCGACGCGCATATCTACGACCGCCATGTGCCCGTCGCGGAGCGGATCATCCAAAATCCGCCCTTTCCCGCGCCCGCGCTTAAAATAAAGACGAGGCGAACCGATTTTTATCAGTTTACTACGGCCGACTTCGAGCTGGTCGATTATCGGTTTACGCCGCTTGCGGAAAAAATTGAGGTGGCGGTATGAATCTGATCGTTGCGGTGGATCAAAAGTGGGGCATCGGCAAAAATAACGGGCTGCTGTTTCGGCTCCCTGCCGACATGGCGCATTTTAAGGCGCGGACGACGGGGAAGGTGGTCGTCATGGGCGCCAATACCCTAAAATCCCTGCCCGGCGGCAAGCCCCTGCCCAACCGGGTCAATATCGTGCTGTACCCGGGCGGCGAAAAGCGGGCGGACTGTCTGGTTTTAGATTCGATGGCCGAGCTGATAAACGCCCTAAAAGGCTATCCGACCGAGGATATTTTTATCATCGGCGGCGCCATGTTTTACCGCACGATGCTGCCCTATTGCGACACGGCGTACATTACCAAGGTGGACGCGGACGGCGGGGCGGAGGTGTTTTTGGACGATTTGGATCAAAAAGAGGCGTGGGTTTTACGATCCGCGGCGGAGGCGGCGGACAACGGCTACGCCGTCACCTTTTGCGTGTACCGCAATCGGGATGTCAAACCGCTGGAACAAGCGGAACACGGGAGAGAGCAGTGAAGATAGAAGGAAGAAACGCGGTCGCCGAGGCGATCCGGGCGGGGACGACCGTCGATCGGCTGGTCGTGCAAAAAAACCAAAAGGACCCGGCGGCGCAAAGGCTTATCGAAGCCGCCAGACAGCGGGGCATCAAGATTCTGTTTTTCGACAAGGAGGCGCTGGATCGCGAGAGCACGCAAAAGCGGCATCAGGGCTTTATCGCCGAGGTCACCGATTTTAAGTATGCCGAATTGGACGATATATTCGCCTTGGCCGACAAAACGGGTCGGCCGCCCTTTTTGTTTTTGCTGGACGGCGTGGAGGACCCGCACAATTTGGGCAGCATTATTCGCGTGGCGGAATGTGCGGGCGCGCACGGCATCGTCCTGCCGCGGCACCGCAGCGTATCGGTCTCCGAGACGGTCGTCAAGGTGTCGGCGGGCGCCGCCGCGCACGTTTTGATCGCCAAGGAAACCAACCTCAACGACACGATTGACGCGCTAAAAAAGCGGAATGTTTGGGTGTACGCGGCCGACATGGCGGGGGAGCCGCTGTTTTCGGCCAACCTAAAGGGCGCCTGCGCGTTTGTCATCGGCGGCGAGGGCGGCGGCGTCAAGCGCCTGACCAAGGAAAAATGCGACGGCAGCCTGGCCATTCCCATGCGCGGCAGCCTAAATTCGTTAAACGCCGGCGTCGCGGCGGGGGTGGTGGCGTTTGAGTACGTCCGCCAAAACACCTAGCCGCGCCGCGAGGGATCGACGTATCACGTGTGATTCGGGCTATGCGCGGGATTGTCGGTCAAGACGTGTGCGCGGGAAAAAACGCAAATTTGTTTAATTTTTTTTGACTGTTAGAGGAGGTCAAACAACACTATGAGAAAGCCGCTGATTGCCGGTAACTGGAAGATGAACAACACCAAGCTGGACGCCGAGTTGTTTATGGTGGACTTTAAGCCGCTGGTTCGGACGCACAAAAAGACCGAGATCGTCCTGTGCGTGCCCTATACCTGTCTGGAAAAGGTCAAAAAGCTGTGCAAGGGGACAAAAATCAAGGTGGGCGCGCAAAATGTGTCCTGGGCGGACAAGGGCGCGTTTACCGGCGAGATCTCGGCGGATATGCTCAAAGAATTGGGCGCCGAATACGTGATCATCGGCCACAGCGAGCGCCGCCAATACTTTGGCGAGACCGACGTGACGGTCAACAAGCGGACGGTGCAGGCACTGGACAACAGCCTAAAGCCCATCGTTTGCGTGGGCGAAACGGGGGACGAACGCGCGGCGGATCGCACCGAGGCGGTTTTAAAGACCCAGCTTGCCGGCGCGTTTGAGGGGTTCAGCGAGGAGGCCTTGCGGGAGGTCGTCATCGCCTATGAGCCGATCTGGGCGATCGGGACGGGACAGACCGCCACGCCCGAGCAGGCAAACGCCACCATCAAATTTATCCGCAAAACCCTGGCCAAGATGTTTACGCGTCCCACGGCCAATAAGGTGCGGATTTTATACGGCGGCAGCATGAACGGCGGCAACGTGGCCGAGCTGATGGACATGAGCGACATTGACGGCGGACTGGTCGGCGGCGCGAGCTTAAAGCCCGAGGAATTTGCGAGTATGGCGACCTATAACGCATGACGCTACCGCTTTGACGCTGCCGCTTTCGATAAAATGCCGTTTCGCTTGCATTTTATCGAGGGATACGGCGCTTTTTCAGTTATTTTGCTTTGTTGACGGAGTTTTTTGGAGAATATATAATGAAACAGACAAACGCGGTCGTCATTTTGGACGGCTTCGGTTTTAACGAAAAAACGGCAGGCAACGCGGTCAAGGCCTGCGGGACGCCCAATATTTCGGCGTATATGGCCGCCTACCCTTGGACAAAAATTTCCGCCAGCGGCCGAGCGGTCGGGCTGCCCGAGGGACAGATGGGCAATTCGGAGGTCGGCCACCTCAATATCGGGGCGGGGCGGGTGGTCTATCAGGACATCACCATGATCGACAAGTCCATCGAGGACGGCGATTTTTTTGAGAATCCCGCCTTTTTGGGCGCGGCCGAAAACGCCAAGAAACACGGCGGCGCCGTTCACCTCGTCGGCCTGTTGTCCGACGGCGGCGTACACAGCATGAATACTCATCTCTACGCCCTGATCGAGCTGTTCAAGCGTCAGGGGGTAAAAAATATCCGCATACACTGCATCACCGACGGCCGGGACGTGCCCCCCGACAGCGCGGCGGGGTATCTCAAGGCCTTGGGCGCGGTCATCCGAGAAAAGGGCGCGGGACGGATCGCCACGGTGGTGGGCAGGTACTACATCATGGATCGCGACAACCGTTGGGAGCGCGTCAAAAAGGGCTATGACGCGGTGTTTTCCGGCGTGGGCGAACGGAGCGCCGACCCCGAGGCGACGGTGCGCGCGCGCTATAAAAATAAGGAATTTGACGAGTTTCTGCTGCCGATCATCGATGAGGGGTATACGGGCGTTCGCGAAAACGACAGCATGGTCTTTTTCAACTTCCGTTCCGACCGGGCGCGCGAGATCACGCGGGCGGCCGTCTATCCCGATTTTGCCGAGTTCGACCGCGCTGGCGGGTACAAAAAAACCTTTTACGTGGGCATGACGCAGTACGACGCGACGTTTACCGACATTCGTACCGCGTATCCCCCCAAGGACATCAAAAACACGCTGGGACAATTTTTGGCCGACAGCGGGTTTACGCAAACACGCATTGCCGAGACCGAAAAATACGCGCACGTCACTTTCTTTTTCAACGGCGGCGTGGAGGAACCCAACAAAAACGAGCAACGGGTGCTGGTGCCCAGTCCCAAGGTCGCGACCTACGACCTCAAGCCGGAGATGAGCGCCTACGAGGTGACCGAAAAAGCGCTTGCGGTCATCGGAGAGACGGACGTCCTGATCCTAAACTTTGCCAATTGCGATATGGTGGGTCACACCGGTGTATTCGAGGCGGCGGTGCAGGCGGTGAGGACGGTAGACGCCTGCGTCAAAAGGGTGGCGGATAAGGTGCTGTCCACCGGCGGAACGGCGCTTTTGACCGCCGATCACGGCAATGCCGAAACCATGTCCTTTGAGGACGGCTCGCCCTGTACCTCGCACACCACCAACCCGGTGCCCTTTGTCGTCATCGGCGCGCGCTATCAAAACGCCGCGCTAAGGCCGGACGGCGCCCTGTGCGACATTGCGCCCACGCTCCTTGCCGTCATGGGAGTCGAAAAACCGACGGAAATGACCGGACAAAGTCTAATAAAGCGCTGAAACGACATGTATAAAAAATGAATAAATATTTGTTTTATGCAAAAATAGTTAAAAATTAGTGGATAATTATGCATAAAACAGGGGTAAAACCGTTGACTTATGCAGTCTGGTTGCGTATACTGGCTTTATTAGGTCGTGTTTACACGCGTGTATACACTGCCTGGCGATTCTGTAAAAACACAAGCGGCCGTGCGAGGACGGCGGGGAGAGGCGGACATGGACAAAAAATCGGTAAAAAAAGTGGTTTTGGCCTATTCGGGCGGGTTGGACACCTCCATCATCATCCCGTGGCTCAAGGAGAACTATGACGACCCCGAGATCATTGCGGTCAGCGGGGACGTCGGACAGGGGACCGAGCTGGACGGCTTAGACGAAAAGGCGAAAAAGACGGGCGCGTCCAAGCTGTATATCGAGGACTTAAAGGACGAATTTGTCGAGGCGTACATCTTTCCCACGCTAAAGGCCGGCGCCAAATATGAGGGCGAATATCTGTTGGGCACGGCGTTTGCGCGGCCCGTTATCGCCAAGCGGATCGTCGAGATCGCCTTGGCCGAAAAGGCCGACGCCATCTGCCACGGCTGTACCGGCAAGGGCAACGATCAGGTGCGGTTTGAGCTGGCCATCAAGGCCTTTGCGCCCGGCATGAAAATCATCGCCCCCTGGCGCGAATGGTCCATCAAATCCCGCGACGAGGAGATCGATTACGCCGAGGCGCACAACGTCCCGTTAAAGATCAGCCGCGAAACCAATTATTCCAAGGATAAAAACATCTGGCACCTCTCCCACGAGGGGCTGGATTTGGAGGACCCTTCCCTAGAGCCGCAATACGATAAGCCCGGGTTTTTGGAGATGGGCGTCAGTCCCATGCAGGCGCCCGACAAGCCCGCTTATGTGACCGTCGGCTTCGATCGGGGCGTGCCGGTATCGGTGGACGGCAAGCGGATGAAGGGCACGGACATCGTCAAAACGCTCAATCGGCTGGGCGGCGAAAACGGCGTGGGGCTTGCGGACATCGTCGAAAATCGGCTCGTCGGGATGAAGTCCCGGGGCGTGTACGAGACCCCGGGCGGCGCGATCCTCTATAAGGCGCACGAAGTTTTGGAGAGCCTGTGTTTGGACCGCGACACCCAGCATTACAAGCAGCTTGTCGCGCAGCAGTTTGCCGAGCTTGTCTATTTCGGCAAGTGGTTTACGCCGCTAAGAGAGGCGCTGTCCGCCTTTGTGGACGCGACGCAGGCCACGGTGACGGGGGACGTCAAGCTCAAATTATACAAGGGCAATATCATACCCGCCGGGGCGGTTTCGCCGTACTCGCTTTACGATATGGACATCGCCACCTTTGACGCCGACGAGGTGTACGACCAAAAGGACAGCGCGGGCTTTATCAGCCTGTACGGCCTGCCGTTGACGGTCCGGGCGCAGATGCTGCGCAAAAGCGCGGGGAGCAAAAAGAAGTAGAGAGCGCGGCTCAAAAAGAGCCATGGGACACCGATAACGATGAAAAACAAACCCGATACATTATGGAAGGGCGTCAGCTCGAAGGCGGCGGCGCAATCGGTGGACGACTTTCAGTCCTCCGTCCCGGTCGACGGCCGGATGCTCTTAGAGGATATTGCGGGCAGCACGGCGCACGTCTTTATGCTGGGGCAGACCGGGATCATTCCGTTAGAGGAGGCGGAGTGCCTCATCGCCGGACTGGACGCGGTGTTTAATGACGTCAAAACGGGCAGGCTCACGATCGATCCAAGAGCCGAGGACGTGCATACCTTTGTCGAGACGACCCTGATAAAACGCTTGGGGGACATCGGCAAAAAGGTGCATACCGCGCGCAGCCGCAACGATCAGGTGGCGCTGGATACCCGGCTGTACCTGCGCAAGAAAACCGAGGAGATCCAAAGGGAAATCCTAAAGCTATTAGAGGTCTTGACCGGCCTTGCCGAGGCGTACGCGGAGTCGGTCATGCCGGGTCTGACGCATTTACAGGCCGCGCAGCCCGTGACCTTCGGCCACCATATGCTGGCCTACTGCGCCATGCTGATCCGCGACTTCGACCGCCTGAGAGACTGTGCAAAGCGGATCAACGTTTCGCCGCTGGGGAGCTGTGCGCTGGCCGGAACCACGCATCCGATCGACCGCCGCATGACGGCCAAGGAGCTTGGGATGGACGGCGCCTGTTTCAACAGTCTGGACGGCGTGTCCGACCGGGATTTTTGCGTCGAATTTGCCGCCTGCCTCGCCATCCTCATGATGCACCTGTCCCGCCTCTCGGAGGAGATCGTCCTCTGGTGCTCGCAAAACTTTGGCTACATCACGCTGGACGACGCGTATTCGACGGGCTCGAGCATCATGCCGCAAAAGAAAAACCCCGACGTCGCCGAGCTGGTTCGCGGCAAGACCGGGCGGTGTTACGGCAACCTTGTGACCATCCTGACCGTCATGAAAGCCCTGCCGCTGGCTTACAACAAGGATATGCAGGAGGACAAGGAATGTGTGTTCGACTCGGCCGATACGGCGCTTGCCTGTCTGCCGGTCTTTGGCGAAATGCTTGCCACCATGCGGGTCAACGAGGCCGTCATGCGGGCGGCCGCGAACAAGGGGTTTTTGTGCGCGACGGACTGCGCCGACTATTTGGCGAAAAAGGGTGTCCCCTTTCGGGACGCCTACAAGGTGACGGGCGAGATCGTCGCGCATTGCATGAAAGACGGCCTGACCTTAGAAACGCTGCCCCTAGGGACGTACAAAACCTTCCACAAGGCGTTTGAGGCGGACATTTACCGGGCGGTGGACGTGGGCGAAGCGGCGGCAAAGCGCAAGTCCTACGGCGCGCCGGGCGCGGTCCGAGAGCAGCTGGACATCGTCAAAGCCTTTATCAAAAGCAACGGGGCGGATGTCGTATGATCCGCGTATTTATCGACGGCCAGGCGGGCACGACCGGCCTAAAACTTCAAGGAATGCTTGCCGATCGCGGGGACGTCAAGATTCATATACTCGACGAGGCGATCCGCAAGGATGCCGCCGCGCGCAGGGCCGCTATCGAGGGCAGCGATATTGTGTTTGTCTGCCTGCCCGACGAGGGCGCGCGCGAGACGGCGCGGTTGGCCGAGGGGACAAGCGCCCGCGTGATCGATGCGTCGACGGCGCACCGCTGTCTGTCCGGCTGGGCGTACGGCTTTCCCGAATTGTCCGCGTCGCACCGGGCGGCCGTCGAGGGCGGGGCGCGGGTCTCCGTGCCCGGCTGTCACGCCAGCGGCTTTATCGCGCTGACCTATCCGCTGTTGCGGGCGGGTCTCCTGTCGGCCGAGGATCGGCTCTCCTGCTTTTCCCTGACCGGGTACAGCGGGGGCGGCAAGAGTATGATCGCCGCGTACGAAAACCCCGATCGGGATTGGGCGTTTCGGGCGCCCCGCATCTACGGCCTAAGCCAGACGCACAAGCATTTGCCCGAGATGCAGGGGGTGACGGGACTTAGGTACGCGCCGATCTTTACGCCGGTCATCGCCGACGTTTACAGCGGCATGGCGGTCACGGTCCCGCTTTTCGGCGAGGGGATCCCCGGCGGGATCAAGGCCGTGCGCGAATGCTTGGCCGCCCATTACGAGGGGGCAAGGCTGGTGCGGGTCAACCCCCTAAACGAGGGCTTGGGCGCCGATGCCGACATCCTCGCGATGGCCGCCATGAAAGGCCGCAACGACATGGTGTTGGCGGTGTCCGGCAATGACAAACGGATCACGCTGACCGCCCTCTACGACAATTTAGGAAAGGGCGCGGCGGGCGCGGCGGTGCAGTGCTTCAACCTCATGACCGGCAGGGATGAGACGACCGGTCTACTATAAAATCGGAGAGATTATAAGGAAAATCACGCTATGTTTCAATCGATCGAGGGCGGCGCGGCCGCAGCCAAGGGCTTTACCTGCAGCGGTATTCACTGCGGCATCCGCAAAAATAAAAGCAAAAAGGATCTGGCGCTGATCGTCAGCGAAAAGCCCTGCGCGGCGGCGGCCGTCTATACGCAGAACCTCGTCAAGGGAGCGCCCATCACCGTCACCCGGGCGCATTTAGAGGACGGCAGGGCGCAGGCGGTCATCGTCAACAGCGGCTATGCCAACACCTGCAACGCCAACGGGATCGAGATCGCCGAGGGTATGTGCGCGCTGGTCGAGGCGCATACGGGCATCAAGGCCGCGGACGTTGTTGTGGCCTCCACCGGCATCATCGGTCAGCCGCTGTCCTTAGAACCGATCGCAAAGGGGATGCCCGCGTTGATCGCGGGACTGACCTCCGACGGCAGGGACGCGGCCGAGGCGATCATGACCACCGATACCGTCAAAAAGGAGGCGGCGGTTTCCTTTGTCATTGACGGAAAGGAATGCCGCGTGGGCGGCATGGCCAAGGGGTCGGGCATGATCAATCCCAACATGGCGACGCTGCTGTGCTTTATCACCACCGACGTCAATATTCCGGCGGCTCTGTTGCGCGAGGCGGTGGGCGAGGCCGTCCAAGATTCCTTCAATATGTTGAGTATCGACGGGGACACCTCCACCAACGATATGCTGTCCGTTTTGGCCAACGGCATGAGCGGGATCGCGCCGCTCAAAAAGGGCGGCGCGGGGTACGCGGCGTTTTTGGCAGCCTTAAAGGATGTGTGCAGGTCGCTCTGCCGCATGATGGCCGGGGACGGCGAGGGCGCGAGCAAGCTGATCGAATGTGTGGTCACGGGCGCCGCCACGGTCGCGGACGCGCGCAAGGCCGCAAAAAGCGTCGTCATGAGCACGCTGTTTAAGTGCGCGATGTTTGGCGCGGACGCCAACTGGGGGCGGGCGCTCTGCGCGATCGGGTACAGCGGCGCCGACGTGGACATCACAAACGTGGACATCGCGTTCGCGTCCAAAAACGGGCATATCGCGGTGTGCGGCGGGGGCGCGTCGCTTGCTTTTGACGAGACGGCCGCCAAAAATATTCTCTCGGCGGACGAAATCGAGGTGCGCATCACCTTTTATGAGGGCGAGAGCGCGGCGCGGGCCTGGGGCTGCGACATGACCTACGACTATGTCAAAATCAACGGAGATTACCGCTCATAGCTATGGAAGATAAAGGAGAGACAAAAAACAGCATGGCAATCAGCAATACCGAAAAAGCGGAGGTCTTGACGCAGGCGCTCCCGTATATTCAAAAGTACCGGGACAAGATTATCGTCGTCAAGTACGGCGGCGGCGCAATGGTGACAAAAGCCCACCAAAGGTCGGTGATGGGCGACATTGTGCTGCTAAACCAGATCGGGATTCGGGTCGTGCTGGTGCACGGCGGCGGGCCGGAGATCAACGAGACCCTGCAAAGGATGCGGATACAGCCCAAATTCCAAAACGGCCTGCGCGTGACCGACGCCGAGACCATGGACGTCGTGCAGATGGTGCTTTCCGGCAAGGTCAATAAGGAGCTGGTCAACCTCATCGGCGGCGCGGGCGGCAGTGCTATCGGGCTGTCGGGTCTGGACGGCCGAATGGTGGAGGCCAAGCCGTTGAGCGCCGAGCTTGGGTATGTGGGCGAGGTCACCAAGGTAAACGTCAAGCCGATACTGGATCTCTTGGACGCCGGATATATTCCGGTTTTGAGCTCGGTTGGCTGTGACAAAAAGGGCAGCGTCTACAACATCAACGCCGATACGGTAGCCGCCCGGATCGCGGGGGAGTTAAAGGCCATGTGTCTGGTCTCGATGACCGATACCAAGGGCATTTTAAGAGACCCCAAGGACGACGCCACCCTCATCAGCGAGGTCAACGTCAGCGAGGCGTCGCATCTCATTCGGGACGGCATCATCTCGGGCGGAATGATCCCCAAGGTCGAGTGCTGCGTCGAGGCCATCCGGCGGGGCGTGGGGCGGGTCTTTATCATCGACGGCAGAGTCCCGCACGCCATTTTGATCGAGGCGCTGTCGGACGAGGGGATCGGCACGATGTTCTTTTAAGGTCATTATCGAAAGCGGGAGCGCATTATGGATACCAAACAAAAAGACAGGCAATATCTTTTACAAAATTATAGGCGCATGGACGCGGCGCTGACAGAGGGGCAGGGCGCGCGGCTCAAGGGCGAGGACGGAAAGCCGTACCTCGATTTCGGCAGCGGCATCGCGGTCAATACCTTCGGCGCAAATTACGCGCCCTGGACGGAGGCGGTCACCGCGCAGCTCAAAAAACTGGCGCATACCAGCAATATATACTACAACCGTCCCTCCTGTGACCTTGCCGAGGCGCTGTGCGAAAGAACCGGCCTAAAGCGCGTGTTCTTTTCCAACTCCGGCGCCGAAGCCAACGAGGGCGCGATCAAGTGCGCGCGCAAGTATTCGTTTGACAAGTACGGCGAAAACCGTTATGAGATCGTGACCTTAAAAAATTCGTTTCACGGCCGCACGATGGGGACCATTTCGGCGACGGGACAGGAATCGTTTCATCAGTATTTTATGCCCTTTCTGCCCGGCTTTGCCTATGCGCCGCCCGACGATTTTGACGCGGCCGCGGCCTGTGTCACGGACAAGACCTGCGCCGTTATGCTCGAGCTGATCCAGGGTGAGGGGGGCGTCAACGTGCTGGAGGAGGGCTATGTCAAACGGCTGGCCGCCCTATGCGCGGAGAAGGATGTCCTCCTGATTCTCGACGAGGTTCAGACGGGCAACGGCCGGACGGGAAGCCTGTACGCCTATCAGCAGTACGGCATAGCGCCCGACATCGTCACGACGGCCAAGGGGCTTGCCGGCGGACTGCCCTTGGGCGTCACCCTGTTTGGCGAAAGGACCGCGAATGTCCTGACGCCCGGCTCGCACGGCTCGACCTTCGGCGGCAATCCCGTGGCGGCCGCGGGCGCCCTGGCGATCCTTTCCGCCTTGGACGAACGGTTGTTTAAGAGCGTACGGGACAAGGGCGAGTACCTAAAAGCCGCCCTAAATAAAATGCGGGGGGTCGAGGCGGTGAGCGGCCGCGGGCTGATGGTGGGCGCCAAGGTCAAGGACGCCGCCGGGGTCATGGCGGCGGCGTTGGAGCGGGGCTTGCTGGTTTTGACCGCCAAGGACAGGCTGCGGATCATGCCGCCTTTAAATATCACGTATGACGAGTTGGACGAGGGAATCGAGATATTGTCCGGCATATTGGACGGAGAACCGGCGTGAAAAATGTTCATCGCGGGATGCGTGCTACGTGCAGCAAGTCGGCTCGGTTGCGTACGGTAAGGTACGCGCCGCTCGCTGATTTGCCACCTGTTGCCCGCCTGCCGCGCGAAATTTTCCCCGCTGTTTTGTGCCCCGAAGGAGGATGTATATAAAAATGGAGCATTTACTAAAACTGAGCGACCTGTCGGCAAAGGAGATCAACGACGTGTTGAATCTGGCCGATCAATTGAAATACGAGAGCAAGCACGGCATCGCGCACAAAAAGCTGAAAGGGAAGACGCTGGGGATGATTTTCCAAAAGAGCTCTACCCGCACCCGCGTATCCTTTGAGGCGGGAATGTATCAGCTGGGCGGGCAGGCGTTGTTTTTAAACAGCGGCGACCTGCAATTGGGGCGGGGCGAGCCCATATCCGATACGGCGCGGGTGCTGTCGCGCTATCTCGACGCCGTCATGATCCGCACCTTTAAGCAGAGCGACGTCGAGGATTTGGCGCGTTTCGGCACGATTCCGATCATCAACGGCCTGACCGATTATGCGCATCCCTGTCAGGTGCTGGCCGATCTCATGACCATTCGCGAGCAAAAGGGCAGTCTCAAAAACCTAAAGCTCTGCTACGTGGGAGACGGCAACAACATGGCCAATTCGCTCATCGTGGGCTGCGTTAAAATGGGTATGCGAATATCCCTGGCCTGTCCCAAGGGGTACTACCCCGACGAAAAACTGGTCGAGTGGGCGGGCCGGGAAGGAAATATCGAAATCACGCAAGAGCTTTTTAAGGCGGCGGCGGACGCGGACGCGGTCTATACCGACGTATGGGCGAGCATGGGGCAGGAGGGCGAGGCCGAAACGCGCAAAAAAGCGTTTAAGGGCTATCAGGTAGACCGCAAGCTGATGGAATACGCAAAAAGCGGCGCGATCGTGCTCCACTGCCTGCCGGCGCACCGCGGCGAGGAAATATCCGCCGAGATCATGGACGACTACGCCCCCGTCATATTTGAGGAGGCCGAAAACCGTTTGCACGCCCAAAAGGCGATACTCATCAAGCTATTGACCGGAGTGGACAAATAATTAGACAGAGCGGTATTGCAGCTTTGCGGTAAACACCGTTTCGCCGTTCTTTTTTCCGGCAAACAGCGAGTCGCCGTTGTCGGTATGCGCATGGCAAATGACGATCTCGTCGCCCAGCTGGGTCTCTTTGATATAATTGATGATAAAGTCGGCGGCTTCCCGCCCCTCGGGGAGGTCGGCGGCGTTGTACAGCATTTCGGCGTACTTGATGTTGTTGGTGTGGTTGTTGAGATCGATGTCGTTTCGGCACACCCTGTGCCGATAGATTTCGGCCGCATCCGAGGGGACGTCAATTTTATCGATCCGGGTGGAATCATAGGCGGCAAACGTGACGTATTCGCCCGGATATTCCAGTATCGGCCGCAGGATTCGCCGGGTATTCATGTCCAAAAGCAGCCATTGCGCCGAGCCCTTGGCCAAAAGCCCGCCGTCCAAATCGTGCATATAATAGTCGCGGATATAATCCAGCTTTCCCGGCGGCTGGGGGTAGGTGCTGACGACGACGTCCGAGCGCAGGCCGGGCGCCGGGCTCTGATAGACGGTCAGCCGACTCTTGGCGACGATCCAGGCGATGCCGCGGGTCAAGAGGTCGCGCGCGCCCAGACGCAAGAGCTCCGAATGGCGGCCGGCCACGGTCTGAAACATATCGAGATAGGCGCTGACCTTCATCCTGTCGCGCACGTCGAAGTCGGAGGATAGCGGTAAAAAGTGCTGTTTAAATTCGAGCATGAGGGGGTCTCCTTATTTCTTGGCGGCAAAAGAGCCGTTACAGGCATTATACACCCGTTTGGCGCGGGAGGCAAACAAAAATTGGCAAAAAGGCGGTTATCGGTTGAATTTTTGGGCAAAATAGTCTATAATAACTAGGTCGTGTCAACACGACCTAATAATCGGTTTTCGCTCATATCGGCGGGGGCAAGGAGTCTTTGATGGAAGAAAAAAACGAAACGGTGACGGCGGAGGAGACGTTGCGTACGCCCGAGCCGCGCGCGGCGGGCGGACACAGCCAAATCGCGATCATTACCGGCGCATCCTCCGGCATCGGTCGGGAGTTTGCGCGGCAGATCGACCGCTTAAAAGAGGTGGACGAAATCTGGATCATCGCGCGCGGCTTAAAAAAGCTGGACGAGACCCGTGAGGAGCTGGATACGCCCGTCGTACAGTTTCCGCTCGACCTCACCAAAAAAGAGAGCTTTGACAATATTCGGGAGGCGCTGCTGCGGCAGATGCCGATCGTCAAATACCTTGTCAATGCCGCCGGTTATGGGAAATTCGGGTCCACCACCGAGCTGACGCTCGAAGAATCGGAGGGGATCATCGAGCTTAACGACCGTGCGCTTGTCACCATGACCGGGCTAGCCGTCCCGTACATGGTCGGCGGCTCGCACATCCTGCACATGGGATCGATTTCGGCCTATATGCCGCTGCCCGATTTTGCGGCGTACGCGGCCTCCAAGGCCTTTGTCGTCAGCTATTCGTACGCCCAGCGCGCGGAATTAAAGCCCAAGGGCATTACCGTTACGGCGGTCTGCCCGTTTTGGGTGAAAACCGCGTTTTTCGACCGGGTGGCAAACGCCAACGCCACGCGCATCCCCGAAAAGTACAGGTTTATGTCCTCGCCCGACCACGTGGTCAAAAAAGCGCTGAAAGCCGCGAAAAAAAATAAGCCGGTTTCCATCAACCGACCGGCGGCAAAATGCCTGCACGTCGCGGCCAAGCTCCTCCCCAAGCGCGTCGTCATCGCGCTGTGGCGCGGGATGCAAAAGCGGCAGCGCAGCGAAAAAGAAGCCAAGATTTAACTATCCAGAAGCATAATTTGAAACCGCCGTTCCTTTTCCACCTCGGCAATATCATCCGGGTATAGCCTGTTGATCAGCGTAATCGCAAAATCCGTCGCCCACAGCGCGTGGAATTTTACGTGGGGGATACACGCAAGCTGTGCCATCGTTTTGTAGTATTGCGCCTTGATCGGATCGCTTTCTTTGCGGGCGTACTTGTATATATCGATGTTTCTTGCCTCGTGGTAATTGGTTTTTCCGTCTATCCAGCGCCGTATCGCCTCGAAGGCCAAAAGAATCTCGGCGTCCGGACTAAAGCCGGTAATATCCAAAATATGCCGGCCGTATTTCAGCCCGAACCGCGCCGCGTCCCGCTTGCTCTTTAGATCAAACACGGCAATATACGCGTCCCGAAGCGCGGGGACGTCCTCAATTTTCCCCACCGGCCGTTGATACCCGTAAAAATCCGTTTTACTCATGCTTTTGGGAACCTCCTGTCAACACGACCGAGTACCGCAGCCGCGGACTCACCTCCGCCCCGCCATTATACGCCCAATCACAATTTTTGTCAACCCCGCAAAAGCGCGAATCGAAAGAAACTCGGTCAAAAACCGCGGCGGGACTGAGCGCATGGGGGGCCTCATTTGATTTTTGGTTTCAGGGTGCCGGGGGAAATGCCGGTCGTTTTTTTGAAGAGCTTGCAAAAATAGTTGTAGTCTGGTATGCCGACCGCCCTTGCGGCGTCCGATACGGTACAGCCGCCCAGGAGGAGGTCGGTTGCCTTTTCGATGCGTCTTGACTTGATAAAAGCACCGATGCCCGTCCCGAATGCCCTTTGCGCGAGGTTGAAAAGTTTTGTGCGCGAGATGAAAAAGTAGCGGCACAAAAAAGCGCTTGTCAGCGGTTTATCGAGGTTTTCGTCGATATATTGTTTGATTCTGACCGAGAGGTCCTCGTTGTCCCACTTGACA
>JAIRRW010000076.1 GCA_031255775.1 Clostridiales bacterium | reverse complement strand
TCACGTCGTCAAAAACCTTGGTGACGCTCCTGATCTCGATCAAAGTATCCTGTTTGGCCGGTTTCCCCGGCGCCGTGCTGTTTGCGGTCATGGAACTCCTTGTATTTTTTCGGTCGTGTTTACATGAGGTGCGAAAGGCATATTTTGCCGCTTTTGGCGTCATGCCGCGTTATTTTTTCTTGCAATAGTTCTACTATTGCGGCGAAAAAATGCCTTGCCTGCCGCCAAAATCGTCTAAAATCTGCTCTTTCTCACTCATGTTCACACGACCTATTTAAATTTTTGACCGGACGGTCCGAATGGGTCTGTTTTGATGAGGTACAAAAGAGGCTTGGACTGTAGATAAAGAAACCTAACTTTACTCTTTTTTACAAAAACGACGTTTTTTGTAAAAAAGTGCCGTATCCCTCGATAAAATGAAAGCGCCGGCGCCATTTTATCGAAAGCGGCAGCGCCAAAGCGTCAGCGTTTAAGTGAGGATACTGATGAGCCCGCTGTTGGCGTCCAGCTTTAGGACGTCGCCCGTTTTGATGAGCTGCGTGGCGTTGGTCACGCTGGAAACGAGCGGAAGCGCGTATTCTCTCGCGACGACCGCGCCGTGCGAGAGGGCGCTGCCCCGCTCGGTGATGAGGCCTCCGACCAGACAATAGAAAGGCGACCAGCCGATGTCGGTAAAGGCCGCGACCATGATTTCGCCGCGTTCGAGCTTTGCCGCGTCCTCAAACGACTTGACGACGCGCGCGCGTCCGGTGATTAGGCCGCGGGAGATCGGCGTGCCCTTGATCGTGTCCGCGCCGTATTCGGCGTCGCTGTGCGTGATCGGCTTAGGCCTGCCCAAAAACACGTCGTCAAACTCCATGGCCTCCTGCTGCGGGAATATCCGGCGGCGTGCCACCGCCCTTTTAATGAGCGCGCTGTTGCCGTCGAGGACTTCCTTGATCTCCTCATGCGTCAAAAAATAGATCAGATCCTCATCGGGCAGCATCCCCTGCCGCACCATTCCCTGCGCCAGCCGGATATACCCCGTCTTTATGTAATCCGCGACCTTGATCGCCTTGGATTTGGTGTACTCGCGGTTGACGACGCCCTGTCGGGACTGCTTGATCAAAAATTTGAGCCCGCCCTTGATTGCGCCCTTATACGGCGTCAAAAAGGCCTGTATCGTTTCCGCCGCGCGGTTCGCCTTTGACGGCTCCTCTCCGCCCGTCGAGATGACCGTTTTAAGATTTTCGATCAAGCCCTGCTCATCGTTGTGCCAGGATTTACTGCGCACCTCGATCTCCCGAATGGCGCGATGTCCGTGCCGCGCCAAAAAGGCGTCCAGCTTTTCGCGTACCGCCCCTTGCGCCCCGCGAAAATACGCGGTCAGCTTTTCGCTGTCGTACAGCTTGATTTCCGGACGATCCCGCAACGCCTCCCGCACGACCGCGCGCATCGATCTTAGGATATCCACGCTTTCGATCCCGTCGATGTCGTTTAATAAGGGGGCGACCGCCGCCTTGGTCTTTTCAAAATCCTGCACCTTGGCGTCGACGATTTGATACAGCGCACTGCTCATCGCGCCGCTGTGCGCGCTCATCACAAAATGCTGGGCAAACGCGTAGTCCAGCGCGGGCAAAAGCGCGCAAATGAGGTCGTACTGTTCGGCCAGGCCGTCCGCCGCGCGGTTGGCCGGACTATCCGGCGCTTCCAGCTCGGCGATATGCCGATCGATCCTGCGCCGCGCTTTTTTTGTGCCGAACAAAAAGGAAAAATAGGCGAACATATTCCGAAATTTCCTCAGCTTGTTCAGCCTTTTTTCCGCCATCGGAAAATCCAGATGACGGCCGCACAAGCTCATTTCGATCGCGCCCTTGGACGCCCCCAGGACGCTGTAGGCCATTTTATAGACAACGCTCATGTTGAGAAACTGGGTGTTATAAAAGCTCATGATGCACGAACCCGGCTTCAATTCGCGGTTTTTACCCTTTTTATACGCGCCCGATGCTTCGAGCATAAAGCGCATGGCATAATCCACCGCCCGGAGCGTCGAGGTGATCGCAAGCGGGCTGGCGGCGCCGGGCAGCATCTCGCCGATGTTGCAGGTGGTCATGACATCGTCGGAAATATCGGCCGCGCTGTCAAATTCGCCGATGTCGGTCTCTTCAAGCGTCGTGATCGCGCGCGCCTGCAACCACACCAAGACCCCGTCCTTGCCGATCGCCCATTCGGTGTCCACCGGCATATCAAGCCGCCTTTCGGCAAGCAGCGCGCCCGTCACGATCTGCTCGATCTCGGTAACGGTCAACAGAGAGGCCGACTCGTCGATCTCGGAAGGACACAAGTCCCCCGCCAGCGCTCTTTTTCGGTCGATCAGATACTGGATCGAATCCGCTTCGCCCGAAACCAGGCTTTCGCCCAGCCCCTCGACCGCCTCTAAAAGGATGTCGTCCCGGCTCCCGATGGGGTTGACCGAAAAGCAGACGCCCGCCTTGACCGCCTCGACCATGCCCTGCACGACGACGGACATGACGCTCGAAAGCGCCCCGGTAAAATTTTTGCCGTAGCTCTCGGCCTCGCGCCCCTTGAGCGATTCGACACAGCCCCGCACGGCTTGGACAAAGGCCTCCCGACCCTCCACATTCAAAAAGGTTTTATACTGCCCCGCCGAGGAAAATTCCGCGCCGTCCTCGTTGTTTGCCGAGCTGCGGACGGCGACCTTGCCCAGGCCGCTTTGCTCATAGTACGCGGCGGCTTTTATCACATCCTCTTCGCTTTTTACGTCGGCCAAAACAAAGCCCCGCCCGATGTTGAGACCCAAATCCGCCAATCGATAAAGCCCCTTGGCCTTGCCTCCCACGACCGGCAGCAAACGGTCGGGGATACGGTGTAACGGTACGATTTCCATTGTCAATTTTAACTCCGTAACGGCGGCATCCTGCCGCCCTATCCATATGTGATCGGCCTATTATTGATCTAACGATCCCAGCGCGATCGGTCCTTATGATAGCCAAATTCGACGATTCCCCGCGCTTTTTTCCCGTTGATGTCAAAGGTCGATATGCTTTCGTGAAACTGATAGACGCTGTCCTCAAAGGCAAACTGAAATTCCAATTCTTTTTTCGCCTTGACGACAAATGTGCTTTTATCGGCCATGACGACATGACTTTCGATCTCTAGGGGGACGTCGTCCGTCTTTTCGTATTCGTCCATGGACGTGTAATAATCGGTACACAGCCGCTTGTCGCCCTTGATAAAATACCCCGTCTGAAGCTCCCGCACGATCGGATAGCGGACACAATTATAATTCAGGTCGCCGCCGTCCTCTAGGAGCGCGACGATCCAGACGTGTCTGTCCATAAATGCCCAGTCGCGTTTTCCGTAGCTGTGATCCCGCATGGCGGGCACATCGGTATAAACGATTTCCCGCCCCGCGCCGACCTTCATTTTGACGTCGAGCTTGCCCGACTGCTCGTAGTGTACCTGATGCGCGGCGGCAAGGTTTTGCGCAAAGCCCCTTTTGAGCTTCTCTTTTGAAAGCGCGCGCGCAATGGGCTTGGAGTCGAAATGCCGCGAAAACTCAAATATGGGCGCGGTCGCCTTAAATGTGCCCGAAAACACCGTCATGTCCAGCGTATCGGTCGGCTCGGCGTGAAGCCGTTTGTCCAACGCCACCCGCGCCATCTGTCCCGAAAAGGAAAAAGCCCACTCGTCGGCCGCTTTGACGCAGGTCAATTCCAAGCCGGTTTTTTCGCCGTTGTCATATTCCTGCTTGGGATTGACCCAAGCGTTTCCGTCCCTGTCCTTGTACGCGACCCAAAGCTCGGTACGCCCCTCGCCCCGATAGGCGTTGCGGAATAAAAGGCTTGCCCCGTCGACGGTGTGCGCCGAAAAATAAAAGCTGTTGTTTTGCGACCTGTCGGCGTCGGGAGGGAGCGTATAACGCTCGGCGGCCTCGCTGTCAAAGGGGTGCGCCTGCTTGCGCCTGTCGATCGCTTTTTGGATGATAAAACTTTTTAGTCCCATATGCCCGTTTCTCCTGCTATATCCTGATAAGTTAGCATAATCCAGTATAGCATTTTCGGGCAGGTAAGGCAATCAAATTTGTCGATACGTCGATAAATCGACAGATGTTCGTCACTATGTATAATAAATAAAATCGGAAGCGACCGAAAACGATGCTTTTCGGGAACGGACACCTCTTCCCTCGATAAAAGGAAAAAGGAAAGCGGTCGCGCTCTTAAATCTTTTTTATAAAAACGACGTTTTTTGTAAAAAAGTGCCTTATCATTCGTTCAAATGCAAGCAACGCGTCATTTGAACGAAAGCGGCAGCGTCGATAGCGGTCGCGCTCTATTCCTTTGATATTTTGACGTCCGTCGAACTGATCTTGGAGAGGATTTCGTTGATGGATAGATCGTTGTTTGCCACCGGCGTCACGACCTTGCGGGGCGCAACGGGCATGGCACGCTTGACCGGCGGCTTTATCGGCTTGTGCGCCGCCTTGGGCTTATCCTGCTTGACGGGCGCGGGCGCGGACTCGGCGGGTCGGTACTCGACGACGGGCGGCGCCGCGGCCAAGGCGGCGGCCAGCGCGTCCGGGTCAACCGTGCCCAAATCGTCCTTTAGGCTCTTGATTTCGGACAACAGGAGCTCGTTGTAGGTCTCGTAGGATTCCTCTTCCCCGTCCGACACCTTGGCCATACTGATGATCAGCATATGGTCGCGAAATTTGCGGATCTCATCCAAAATGAGCCGACGGTTTTTCTCGCCCTGCTCTTTTATGAGGGCAATCTCGGCCTTTAGCGCGGCGATCTCGCCCGCGTCGCAGGCGGTGTCGCCCTCGTTTGTCACATAGACGGCGGAACCGGCGTTGAGACGCAGGATGTTTTCGTTTAAGGTGCGCAAATTGAGAATGATGTTGTTTTCGCTCTCGATCGTCACGTTTTTGATATCAAACAGCAAGCCGTTCAACTCGTCCACCAAATGCCCGACCGAGGCGGTGATACCGTACATCTCCTCCGTCGCGCGTCCCGACTCGGCCGTCCGTTTTTCCTCTCCCGTCATATTGCTTTCGGACGAAAAATCCTCTTTGCGAAACTCTTTATCCATATTATCCTCCCATGATCCATTTCTTAATTTTTCCACTTTATCAGTCGGGCTATGCGCCCATAAAGCCCTTGCAGTCTATTCCTGCCCGTCCTGCTTCGCCCCCAGATACCTGGCCTGCTTCTGCGTCCGCCGAACCAGCTCGCCAAGTGCCGCGTTGCGCGATTCGTCCCCGTCAAAGGATTCGGTCAGGCGGTGTAATTTGGCGATAAATTCGCGGGATTCCTTGGGGGTATCGATATATTTTAGGCTGCGCCTCAGCCGCATCACCTGCTGGACGCGCTTGTTGACCTTTTGAATGACCTCCGGGCTGTTTTCGGGATCGGCCGAAACGATCCGGGACCGCTTTCGTACGGGCTCGGGTGCCAATTCGGTCCGCGCCTTTTCTTCCAGCTCGTTCAATTTTTGCAGAATCGCCGCCTGATCCAGCACATATTGATCCGCCGGTTCCTCCGCGTCGCCAATAGCATTCGGCTCCTCGGCTTCGGTCTGCTCCGCCGCGCCCGATCGCTCAAAATAGGCCTCGGGGCTCTCCAAGCTGCGGATTTCCTTGTCCTTTCGGTAGGACTTGACCGATTCCGCCGCATCCTCGATATAGTCCCGGTAATTCTTTTTTGTGCCCGCCGCGGCGGCCAAAAGTTCTTTAGAAAGTACGCCGCTGCCCGATTGAACCAGCGACAGCGGATTGATGGCGGGCAGCTCCGTCTCGACATCCTCGTCGGCCGCCGCCGTCTCGGCGCGCGCCTCTTTGAGCTCGGCAAGCGCCTGTTTGACGCGCTCCTCATAGCTGAGCTTGCCGCCCCCCTTGGTTTTTTCGAGCTTTGAGCTGTGCTTTAGATGCTCGTTATAGACCCGTTCGGCCTGCTCAAAACGTTTTCGGGCGCTTTCCTGCCTGTCCAGCATACGCTCGCGCGTGTGCGCACAGGCGATCTGCCCGGTCACCTTGTCCTCGGCCGATACGATTTCGGCCAGGGTAAAACGCTCCGTCTTTAGGTAGGCGTCGGCCGCCCGTTTATTTTCCCGGTAATGCTCGATAATGTCCGCTTTTTGCTCGACCACGGCATCCTGCAAGCAACGGTAAAGCGTCTCCCGCGCCCGGTATGCGCCCGCGGTTTTCCACAGCTTTTCCTTTTTTTTGACGTCCTGCGCCTCATCGCCCGCTTTTTCCGCCTCGTCCGACTTTTTCGCGCACTGCGTCATCCTGGCTTTTGTCCGCATGGCGGCGTTTTGCAGACGGTCGATCTCGATAAAATACCGATTGACCGAAAACAACAGCGGAATCAAGGCCTCATGCCGGATGGACTGCTCATAGAGCCTGTCTCCCCGCTCGACCTCGTCGGGCGCGACGGCCGCGTTCTTTTTATAGCTCCCGATCTCGCTTTTGTGGTTGTAAATGGTCATATCGTTGGCGATGATACGGCTCCGAAGATCCTCGATGGCCGATTCGATCTGACGGCTGTGACTGCGGCGGCGTTCTAAGGTATTTTTATACCCGGCAGTCAGCTGGCTAAACGCGCCCAAAAGCCCCTGCTCCATCGCGTGCGCCTTTTTTGCCTCGCCGCTCTTGCGGCCGCCCTCTATGCTTTTCTCGGCCTCTCTTGCCGCAAAAGCCCGGCCGTCAAAGGCTTTCATCGCCTCCTCAGAATGTCTTATATAAGACACCTGCGCGGTGTGGAGATAATTGAGCGAATCCATGCGGCGCCGATAAATGTCCTGTTTCTCGACGGCGTCCCTAAGGTTGGAAAGCGTTTCGTAAAATTCCGCGTCGGGCAGCCCCGCCGCCGTGCTCTGCGCGGCCATGACGCTTTCGGGCGAATCCTTTTGCGGCTGCGGCTCTAAATAGGGGTCGAAGCCCAGCTTGCGCTCGAAACTGAATTTTTCGGGGAGCGTCGGGAAATCCTCGACCAAAACATCCTCCCGATCCTCCCCGCCGTGCTGCGCGTTGCGGATGGAAATGACGATCACGACGGTCAGCATGGCGATAAACAAAACGGACGCGCCGATAAAAATAAAGTGCCCCGATTCGAGCGCCGCCGCCAACCGGCTCAAAATCATTCCTTGTCCCACCGCGCATACCGTCATGTTGTTTGTCGCTTCCCGCTCCTTGCCCAGTCAAACCGGCGGCCACGCCCGGCCGCCCCGTCTATGCCGTACAACTCTACAAATACATTATATAGCAAAACAAACGATAAGTCAAACACAGTCCGCCCAAAAATCAATTTTTCATTCGGTCGTGTTGACACGACTTAGACCTGCGGGAAAAACAATTCGATTAGGAACAGGCCGTCTTGTATGGCGGCGGAGATTTTGCCGTTCATTTTTTCGATCAAGAGCTTTGCGATAGACAGTCCGAGGCCTGTTGTGCGCCGCGTTTT
>JAIRRW010000067.1 GCA_031255775.1 Clostridiales bacterium | reverse complement strand
CACGGCGCATCACCCGTTTTCGGGGCTTTCCGGCTTTGACGAGGCGTACGCGGGGCAGGTTATTTTTACGGCGTTCAACGTCGTCGAAATGTACGGCGACAAGCTGTTTGCCGTGTCGAAAGGAGAAATGCAGGTGAAGGAGTTCGCCGCTAAGCTATGTGCGTGAAAAACAGATTTTCCCCGCCGCTATGTGCGGCAAAAGGAGGAGACAAAAGTATGAACGACCCACAACGTACGCGCGGCGTGATCGAGCGGCTGTACGAATTTTTGGAGCGAAACGGCTTTGAGTACGAGAAGGACGCGGCGGCGGGCGGCGCGGCCGTGCAGCTTTCGGGCGAGGATTTTCCCATTCGGCTGGAGCTTTCGGTGTCGGATCGGGCGCAGCGGCTGGACGTGTATTCGGTCCTGACCTTTGGCTTGCGGCCCGAGCGCGCGGCCGACCTGGCGCGGGCGGTCAACTTTATCAACGGGCGCACGGCGGGCGGCAAATTTGCGCTCAACCTTGCCGACGAGACGGTGTGCTATATCGGGTCGGCGTTTTTTGCGGGCGCGGCGGTGGGGGATGACTTTATCAAAAACCTCATTTCCGAGGCCTATTATCAGATCGAAACCTACAACGATCAGCTTTACGCCGTCAACAGGGGGCTGCTGACCGTCAAGGAGTTTATGATCCAAAACGGCGCGGACAGGTAAGAGGAGCGATACCGTGAAATTCAACCGGGCGGAGACAGAACGAAAAATAAAGGTGCGGCAGGCGCGCAGCCGCTTGGCGAAAAATCTCGACAAGCTGGAGGGCGAGCGCCGCTACTATCTGGACAAGGCCAAGGCCGCCCGCCTCAAGGGGGAGACGGCCTCGTACAAGCTGGCGCGGAGCGGGCTGTCGGCGACGCTGACGCAGGCCAAGCGGTCGCGCGAAATGCTGTTAAACCTCGACATCACCGCCGAGATGCGCGACACGGGCACGGCGACGCGCGACTTTTTGGCGGGAATGGACAGGATTTTTCGGGACATATCCAAGCTCAACAAAAAGATCAACCTGCGCGAGACCCGGTACGCGCTGCGAAACGCCATGGCCGGTATGGAAAATATGCAGGCGGGGCTGGATTCGCTCCTCGTGCAGACCGAGGAATCGTTTGGCGACCTTGCGGAGGCGGGCGCGGTCATGAGCGAGAGCGAGCTTGACCGCCTGATCGGCCGCGAGCTCAGCCTTGACGGGGAAATCGGCTTGGACGAAATGGACGCCGAGATCGAGGCCGACGCGCGGGCGCGTAAAGGGGACGCCGGGGCCGACGCAAGGGCGCGTAAAGGGGACGCCGCGCCCCCGGTTTTGCGGCGCAAGAGCGGCAAACCGGACGAAATGTCGGTCTTTCGTATCCCGATAGAAAATTTGACCGCCGCCGACAGCCTCAAGGATTTGGCGAAGGACGCGGCGCTTGACGCGGCGCGGCCGCCCGTCGGAGCCGGAGCCGCCGCGCCCGCGCCGACCGAATATCGGTTTCCGCCGCTGTCGCTGTTGGACGAGGGCGCGGACAACAGCGCGGCGCTGGCCGAAAACAGCCTGGCGGCCGAGCGGGACGCCGCCGAGGCCGAGGCGGCGCTGGCCGAGCTTAAGGTCGCCGCCCGGACGGCGGGCGTCGTGACCGGCCCCGCCTATTCGCGGCTGCTGATGGCCATGCCGCCGGGCGTGTCGGTGAGCCGGGTGACGCCGCTGTTGGACGACATTGCGATGCGGCTAAAAAAGCGCGTGCGGTTTGAGGTCCCGGCGCCGGGGCAAAACGCCTTTGGGATCGAGGTCGAAAACCCGGTGCGCGAGACCGTGCGGATGCGCGAGATTTTGGACGGCGAGGCTTTCGCGTCGGCCAAAAAAGAGGGGATCGTCTACGCGGCGGGGGTCGATCCCGACCGCCGGCCGATCCTAAAAAATCTGGCCGACGCGCCCCACCTGTTGATTGCCGGGTCGTCGGGCAGCGGCAAAAGCTGTTTTATCCACGCCATGCTCTGCTCGATCCTATACAAGTATACGCCCGCCGAGGTCAAATTTGCGCTCATCGACTTTAAGCGCGTCGAGCTGACGGCCTACAACGGCCTGCCCAACCTCTACGGGGGCGCGGTCATCGACAACGACGCGGACGCGCTGGCGCTGTTGGGCGGGCTGACCGACGAGACGGAACGGCGGTACGCGCTTCTTTTGGAAAACCGCTGCCGACAGATCGGCGAGTACAACGCGCGGGCGGCGGCGGCCGATCGGCTGCCCTATATCGCCGTGTTTGTGGACGAGTACGCCGACATTTCGACCGGACCGTCCGCCAAGGAATACGATACCCTCATGCGCGGCCTGGCGCAAAAGGCGCGCGCCGGCGGGATCCATCTGGTGGTGGCCACCCAGCGTCCCTCCGCCGATATTCTGTCGGGCACGGTCAAAAACAACTTTCCCGCGCAGGCCGCGTTTCGGGTCGCGCGCAAGGAGGACAGCCGGACCGTCCTCGCCGGACAGTCGGGCGCGGAGCTGCTGCTGGGCAAGGGCGATATGCTCTTTAACGATCCGGCGGGGGGGATCGTCCGCCTACAGGCGCCGCTGGTTACTATGGAGGAGATAGAACGGGTGACCGATTACCTCAAAAAGGGCTGAAAAGCCGTGTGATGCGCGTAAAAACGGAACTTGGCCTCGCTTACGTATCCGAAATACGCGCGCGTCGGCCAAAACCCGTTTTTACGCGCCTGACACGACTTTTGATCCCTTTTGGCACCGGCCCTCCCCGATAAACCGGTACGCGCCCGACACGGCTTTTGATCCCTTTTGGCAGGAGGTTACATGAGTATCTTTAAGAGCGCACAGCAAAAAGAAACGGAGGAAAAAATCCTCATTCGGCGTGCCGTCGGCAACATCAAGCGGTATATTCAAAGGCTGTCGGCGTCGCGCCGCAGGTATATCGAGGAGGCCAAGTCGGCCAAGCTGCACGACGTTCCCGCCCAGTACAAGCTGGCAAAGAGCGCGTTGGCCATGGTGATCGGCCAGCAGACCGTGGCCGAGCAGCTCTTGCTCACCATGGAATTGAGCGCCCAGATGAAGGACACGGCGGCGGTGGCCAAGGCGTTTTCGGACGGCATGAACACGCTGTCGGGCGAGATCAACAAGCTAAACGCGCGGCTCGATTTTGGCAGGACAGGGCGGCGCGTGGGCAGGGCGATGGCGGAGACGCAGCTTAAAAACGAGGAGATGGGGCTGTTTTTGGCGGAATCCAACGAGGAATTTTCCGCGCTCAACGGCGACGCCGGGCTGTCGGACGAGCTGGACGCCCTCATCGAGCGGGAGGCGGTTTTGGACGGCGGCGCGGGCCTGTCCGACGAGGAAAAGGAAATCGCCGAGCGGCTCAAGAAACTATAGTTAAACAGTCTACAAATAAGGACTTGTGCGGCAGCTATTCGGCTGTTTTTCATCTGATTTTTTACGCAAATACCTCTAGTATTAGCGACAAAATCAGCTAAAAAACATCTCAAATATCC
>JAIRRW010000066.1 GCA_031255775.1 Clostridiales bacterium | reverse complement strand
GGGGGCAGCCGCCTAAGGTAAAACCAATGACTGGGGTGAAGTCGTAACAAGGTAGCCGTATCGGAAGGTGCGGCTGGATCACCTCCTTTAAGAGAACGTCAACAAGAGACGTGACTTAAGACTGAATACAGGGAGACGAGTACAGAACAAAAAACGCGTCCCAACCGGTTTTTTTTAGTCGCCGGTTCGTTCTTTAACTGGTTTGTCTTTTCTTGTTGTGTATTAGAAGGGTTCCTCTTAAGGAGGAGCCCTTTTTTTGCGCTACCGCTGGCACTGACGCTGGCGCTACCGCTATCGCCAAAATGCCGCTTGCGCTTGCATTTTGGCGAGGGATACGGCACTTTTTTACAAAAAACGTCGTTTTTGTAAAAAAGATTTAAGTAGAAAGATAGCAGTAGCACTATATTTTGTTGCCGTATTCGTCCTCAAGCCCGACGAGATAATCGATAGATACGTTAAAATATTTCGCAATATTTTTTAACATTTGCACGGTCGGTTCGCGCGCGCCGGTTTCCAAAA
This sequence comes from Clostridiales bacterium, assembly GCA_031255775.1. GTDB lineage: Bacteria > Bacillota > Clostridia > Christensenellales > Pumilibacteraceae > JAIRRW01. The sequence continues at coordinate 5,937 of JAIRRW010000066.1, read as the reverse complement.
AACTGATGACAGCCTGCGTGACGTTTATTTTTTCGGCCAGATCACGTTGTTTCAAATCTTTTTCAATTCTTAGCTCTTTAAGAATGTCTTTAAACTCCATAAAACTTATATAAAAGTTTGTCGTGAAAAAAACTTGACGTATTACAAACTGTAATTTATACTTCCCCTATATAAAAGAAAAAATACAGGGGAGCAAACCATGAAAAACAACTGCGAATGTCATCTATGTATCTATCAGGGGAAAGGGCGTTGCCGACTGGGGGCGATCAATCACGATGCGACGGGGATGTGCCAAAGCTGTGTATTGGTCGAGGTGGGGGATGCGTTTTTGGAGTTGGTCAAACGGAAGCAGTTTGAGGAGCTGGAAAAACGCCTGCCAAGTAAGGAATTTGACGTAAAGGATAGGTAGTGTACGCTGACGCTTTCGCCAAAATGCCGCTTGCGCTTGCATTTTGGCGAGGGAAAAGGTGTCCGCTCCCGAAAAGTGTCATTTTCGGTCGCTCCCATTTTATTTAGTACTCTTTGTCTACGCTCAACTGCCCTACAGAATTTTTGCCTACTTTTTCTAAAAGTAGGTCGTTGCGGGGTCCGGGACACAGTCGAAAGTGTCCCGGACGGTTTTTTGGTTCTTTTTGGCCGGCGTCCAAAAACAACATATATACAAAAAAGTACCTAGCCCGTGTCCGCGGCAATAAGCGGACTTTCCTCCCCGGAAAGATAGGGGGCTTACATATTGAAATTTGTATTTTCCTATATTTTTTGAAAGAATTATCCCATTTGTTCATAAATTTTAAATAGTCACAATAAGATAAGGATACGGGTACCGTGCCGCCGTATCGTTTTTGTGCAGTGGAAAAGACGATAAACAGTCATTTTTTGACAAAAACAGACGGTTTTCGTCCGCATAGTCCCCTTTATAATGAAAGCGCGGTCGGGAAAAGCCGGATGCGGCGCGCTTTCGAAGGAGCAAAGATGAAATTTCTGCTTTTGAAAAAGCGCGCGCTCGCGAAGGGTCTTGCCGCCCTCTTGATCCTGTCGGCCTCGGTCATGGCCGTGGCGCTGACCGGGGCGGCGGGCGTTCATGCCGAAAGAACCACGCGCAAGCTCCCGATCTACGCGGTTCAGACCGAGGAGAAAAAGGTCGCCCTCTCCTTCGACGCGAGCTGGGGCGCGGACAAGACGGACAGCATTTTGGCGATGATGGCCGAGCACGACATCCGCGCAACCTTTTTTTCGGTGGGAATGTGGGCCGAAAAGTACCCGGATAAGCTCAAAAGCCTGTCCGACAGCGGTCGGTTTGAGATCGGCACGCACAGCAACACCCACCCCAATATGCCCAAGCTCTCCAAGGAAAAGATGACGCTGGAGCTGACGGCCTCGGTCAAGACCATCGAGGCGATCACGGGCAAAAAGGTCGAGCTGTTTCGGGCGCCCTTCGGCGATTACAGCGACAGGCTGTTAGAGACCGCCGAGGCCTTGGGGCTGTACACCGTTCAGTGGGACGTCGATTCGCTGGATTGGAAAAACCTGTCCTCCGCCGAGATTGCCGCACGCATCCTAAAAAAAACACAGCCGGGCAGCATTATTTTGATGCACAACGACGGCAAGCATACTGTGGAGGCCTTGCCCGCGATTATCGAGGGGCTGAAAAACAAAGGGTATTCCTTCGTACCGATCGGTGAGCTGATCTATCGCGGCAACTTTACCATCGATCATACGGGAAGACAAATACAGATGGGATAAATGAGGTAACACCATGAATGACAACGGATTTTTGAGGAACAACCGCGTATTTTTGATGGGCGAGGCGGAGACGGGATTGACCTACAGCCACGAGCTGTACGGCGAGGGCTTTTACGAATTTATGCTGCGCGTCCCCCGGCTTTCGGGGCAGGTGGACATTTTGCCGGTGACGGTCTCCGAGCGGCTTTTGGAGGGAATGACGGTCAAGCCCGGCCTCAAGCTGGGGCTAAACGGCCAGTTTCGAAGCTATAATAAGCTGGTGGACGAGCGGAGCAAGCTGATGCTGACCATCTTTGTCCGGGATTTTATCCCCCATGACGCGGCCGAGCAAAACCCCAACGCCGCCGAGCTCAACGGGTACATATGCAAGCCCCCCATCTACCGCACCACGCCCTTCAACCGCGAGATCTGCGACGTGCTCTTGGCGGTCAACCGCGGCTATAACAAATCCGATTATATCCCCTGCATCGCCTGGGGGCGCAACGCCCGTTTCGTCAGGGGCATCGCCGTGGGGCAAAACCTCCTCATCACCGGCCGGATTCAGAGCCGCCGGTACAACAAAAAGCTGTCCGACGATCTCTTGGAGGAGCGGACGGCCTATGAGCTGTCGGTCTCTAAGGTGCTGTACGATTCCGCCGCCGAGCGGGAATCGGCCGCAACGCTCGAGGAGTCGGCGGGGGACATTCTGCATTTCGACCGCTAATCCGACAAGCAAGGACAAAAACCGCGCGCGCCGATCGGATACACTAAGAGGTACACACCGATACACACCGGGAGGAAATTCCGAATGAACGAAGGGTTTTCGGCCAAGTTTTGCGGCCTTGACGCCTGCGATTGCGGCAAGCGGCACGAGCAGCTTACCGGCAGCGTCGAGGTGGCGGACGGCGCTTTTGGGCAGTTACATACGCATATCGCGGCCTTTCTTCCCGAGGGGGGAAAGGTTTTGTATATATACGACGGCGCCGTGGGGGCGGCGCAGACCGTCAAGCGGCTCCTGACAAAAAAATACCGCGCGGCCGAGTTTTGCCGCGACAACATGGTGAGCGACCGCAAGCTGATCGGCGAGATCCGGGTCGAGGAGGACGTCAGGCTTGTGGTGTGCGCCGGCGGCGGGAGCGTGGCCGACGTCGCGAAATACGCGGCGGCGCGGCTGGGCTTGCCGCTCGTCATGTGCGGAACCTCTCAAGCCACGGCGGGGTATTTGACCGCGTCCGCCATGCTGTACGCCGACGGCTTTTGCGAGGTGTACAAGACCGCGCCGCCCGCCGTCTTTTTGCTGGATACGGCCGAGCTTAGTGACGACGGAACCCTAAACGCCGCGGGCTTTGGCGAGGTTTGCTCACGGCTGACCGCGCTGTTCGACTGGGAATTTGCCGCGCAGGCGCGGGGAGAGAGTTATTGCAAGTCCGTCGAAAAAGAGGCGCTGCTCCTGATATGCGACCTCATAAAGCGGGTCGAAAACGCGCCCGCCGCCGCCCGCCCGGCCCTGATCGCGAAAAGCGCGGTCAGGCTGTCGCTCTTGATGCAGCGCATGGGGGATTCGCGCCTGATGTGCGGCGGCGATATGCAGATCATGCACGCTTTGAGTATGCTGTTCCGCCGCGAGGCGCGGGCGTTTAAGCTGTGGGGCGAAAACGAAATGCTGGTCTCTCAGGTCGCGATCCGCGCCTACCTTGCGCTGTTAGAGAGCGGGGATATGGGCTTTCAGCCGCCGCCCGACAACAACCTGAGGCTGGAGGCCATGGGCGAATATCTGGGGATCGGCCCCGGCCGAGCCTTTAAAAAAATACAGCCCTACATCTCCTACGACGAGCTCTTGACCATCAGTCATTGCGTCGCCGAATGCCGCGAGGAGCTGCTCTTTAAACTTAGGATCTACCAAAAGATCCTGCTAAACGCCAATCGGATATTCAAAAGACTTTACAAGGATAAGGGTTATTCGTATAATGAGTATGTCGGCGCCGCCGACCTTTCGCTCTGTATCGGCCTTGCGCCCGACGTGCGCGAAAAGTTCACCACGCTGACGTATATGAAGCAGTTGGGGCTTCTTGACCGCTACATCGCTTAGTCTAAGGAGCGGCCATATCGCGCGTGATCCGGGCTACGTGCGGGAGGGCGGCTCGGTTACGTATTAGAAATACGCGCCCTCGCCGCCCTCCCGCCTGTTGCCCGGCTGACACACAATCTGACCGCTCCCGTGGGGCAGCGTTCATATCATGCGTGATCCGAGCTACGTGCCGGGAACCGCCTCGGTTACGTATTAGAAATACGCGCCTTTCGGCGGTACCCGGCCTGTTGCTCGGCTGACACACAATCTGACCGCTACCAAAAAGCGGGTGCCGGCTTGGTTAGAAACGCGCGAAAGACGGCTGATACATAATTTGATCACGACCTCAATTTTATGCGGAGCCGAATGTATGCACGAAAGATTGAAAAAGATTAAATGCTATTTGTTGGACATGGACGGGACGCTTTACCTTGACGGCAGCGTGATTCCGGGGGCGCGGGAGGCCGTGGCGCGGATGCGTAGGGCGGCGCGGGTCATATTCTTGACCAACAACAGCTCTAAGGGTAGGCGCGATTACGCCGAAAAGCTGCAAAAAATGGGCTTTGACGCGAAAGAGGAGGAGGTTTTGACCTCCGGCAGCGTGACGGTGGATTACCTAAAGGCGCTGTATCCCGACAAGCGGATATTCCTGTTGGGCAACGGCCTTTTGACCCGGGAGTTTACCGATTGCGGCATCCGATTGGACGACCAAAATCCCGAGCTTGTCGTCGTCGGCTTCGATACCGAGCTGACCTATGACAGGCTGACAAAGGCCTGCGGCCATATCCGGCGGGGCGTGCCGTATATCGCGACGCATCCCGACATCAATTGTCCGACCGCATCCGGCTTTAAGCCCGACGTCGGGTCGTTTATCGCGCTGATCAAGACCTCCACGGGGTTTGCGCCCGCCGCGGTCATCGGCAAGCCGCATATGCCCATGGGGGACGCCATCGAGCGCATGACCGGCCTCGAACACAGCCAAATCGCCATGGTGGGCGACCGTCTGTCAACCGATATGCTGTTTGCGCTCAACAACGGTTACCTGCCCGTCTTGGTGCTCTCCGGCGAGGCCACGCGCGAGGACCTCGAATTTTCGGGCTACCATGTGCCCGTCGTGCTTTCGTCGATCGCGGAAATTCTTTAGTATATACCGATTTATTACACGCGTGTCAACACTACTAAAATAGTTTTTTTACAAATAGTGTCCGATGATTGCGGACAGGTCGTACAGCTGACCGCCCGGATGCAGGGCGGTTTTTTGTGCCGCGTTTGACGCGGCGTCGGCGGACAGACCCAATGCGGCGGCCAGCTTTTGGGCGTGCGCGCCTCGGCCGATATAGCTAAAATGCCAGTTCCGAAACGCGCTGAAGCCCGCGATCAGCTCGGCGGTCTCGGCCGCGTCGTACCGGGCGCTGGCGGTGTCCGCGCCCCCGCTCACGATAACAAAGACGGTTTTGTGCGCCTGCGCCGCGTGTTCGTCGGGCAGCGGCCGGCGGCGCGGCCGCCCGGCCTTCTGCGCGTCCGGCATCATGCCCGCCGCCTCGCCAATCGTGTCAAACAGCGCGACGCCGCCCGTTTTTAGGTCGGCGCCCGAGACGGGTCGTACCCTGTCCGGCCTTTGCCGCTTTTCTAAAAAGCGGGGCGGATCGTCGGGCACGGCAAGGGTCAGCCGCGTCGCCGCGCGTTCGGCGGCAAGCCCGGCACTCAGCTCGCGGACGGCAGCCGCAAGCTCGGCCGCGTGCCGATCGCCGCCGCCGCCGTCCAAAATGAGGACAAGGTCGGTTTCTCCGATTCTCTGCTCCATACGGTTAGCTTTCCCCAATCCCGCCCGGATTATCAAGCCAAGCGCCCGCGCCCTTGTCCGGCCGCCTTTCGCGCCCCGCGGTATGCCGTCCATAGGCGGGTCAAAGGCGGGTTAATTTTTTTCGTATCCGTATTGACAAGGACGATATTCTTATGCTATGATTAGGCCAAGGTTTGATTCTATAGTTAAACAGTTTAGAAATAAGCATTTGTGCGAGTGGATATTTGAGATGTTTTTTAGCTGATTTTGTCGCTAATACTGGAGGTATTTGCGTAAAAAATCAGATGAAAAACAGCCGAATAGCTACCGCACAGGTGCTTATTTGCAGACTGTTTAACTATAG
>JAIRRW010000061.1 GCA_031255775.1 Clostridiales bacterium | reverse complement strand
GCAACTTGCCTTTCCCGATAATGTGCTGCTGTCCGACAAACTCGTCTAAATTCGTCGGACGCATTTTTTCCGCTAAGGGGCGGCTTTGATTGTGGAGGTTTGTAAATAAATTATCCATTGCCTGTATTATACCATTGAATGTGCTTACGAGCAACTATTTCGGGCAAAGCGGAAACCGCCGTATATTTCAAGCTATAGGGCGGCTTCCGCGCAAATTTGAAGTACTATGTCAGACATGATTCGCGTTTTAGGGCAATTTTTTTGCCGCTGAGCGCTCGGATCAGCTTGACCGAATTGGTGTTGTAGGAGACGCCGTCGATCCTGAGGCGCCAGCGTCCTGTTTTGACGGTATTGTCGATCTCGATCGAAACGCGGCACGCCTGTGTGCGCACCTCGATTTTTGCCGAGGGAATCTTGTCGGGCAGGCGGGGCTCGACGGTGAGGGTGTTGTTTTTGATGCGGACGCCGAACAGGCACTGCACGATACACTGATACAGCCACCCGGCCGCGCCCGTGTACCAGCTCCACCCGCCGCGCCCGGAAAACGCGCCCGCGTAGACGTCGGCCGCGACGACGTACGGCTCGGCCTTATAGCGCTTGACGTCGGCCGGGGTCAAGGCATGCGTCACGGGGTTGACATACTCCAACAGCTCGTACGCGCGGTTATGCCGTCCGCTTTGATAGAGGCTCATGATATACCAGACGGCGGCGTGGGTATACTGTCCGCCGTTTTCGCGCACGCCCGGCGGATAATCGGCGATATAGCCGATGCCCTTGGTCGCCGTAAACGGCGGATCCAAAAGTTTGATCAGACGCGCCTCGTCGTCGACAAGCCGCTTTTCGGCCGAAAACTGCGCGATCGACGCGCGGTCGGGGTCGGCAATGCCGGACAGCGCCGCAAAGGCCTGGGAAAGGAGGTCGATCTTTCCCTCCTTGGCCTGCACGCTGCCCACCGGCCGCCCGTCGTCGGTCACCGCGCGCCGGTACCACTCGCCGTCCCAGGATAGCTCGACCGCCGCCCTTAGCCGACGCTTGACCGCCCGGTATTTCTCCTTAATATCCGGCCGCGCGATATAGGGCAGAAACGCGTCGATGACCATATGCAGAAACATGCTCGCCCACACCGAAACGCCCTTCCCCTTTTCGCCGATCCCGTCCATCGCGTCGTTCCAGTCGCCGCCCTTCATGAGGACGAGGCCGCTTGCCGACAGCGCCGTGCTGTCGATCGCCCTCAAACAATGGCTCAAAAGGCTGTCGGTATATTCGGTGAGCGGCGGCGTATGGTACAGCGACCGCTTTTCTAACGGCAGCGGCTCCGCCCTTAGGTACGGGAGCCGCGCGGCCAGAATCTCGCTCTCTCCGGTGTACTCGATATATTTGGCGGTCACGTACGGCAAAAACAGCCGATCGTCCACAAAATGCGTCCGAATACCGGTAGCGGGTGGATGCCACCAGTGCATGACGTCGCCCGCCTCGTACTGGTGCTGCGCGCTGTCCAGAATATGCGCCCGCACGAGTTTGGGGTCGTGATATAAAAGCGCGAGGCAGTCCTGCAGCTGGTCGCGAAAACCGTACGCGCCCCCCGATTGATAGTAGCCCGTCCGCCCGTAAAAGCGGCTGTTGAGCACCTGATACGGCAGCCATTTGACCAGCTGATCCAAGGCCGTGTCCCCCGTTTCGAACGAGAGACAGGACAGGGCGGCGCATTCCGCTTTGATTTCGTGAAAGAGGGTGTCGATCGCCGAAAAATCGACGGAGGCCGATCCGCCCGCGCTGAAATACACCTTTTTTGTCTGCCCCGGCGCAACCGAAACGCGGATCGACAGGTTGAGGGAATCCTCGACGGCGCCCGCTTTTAGCTCGGCGTTTTTAACGATTCGGCCGTCGGCGTCGGTCAAGAGCCCGCCCGAAAAGGAAAAGGATCGAAGCGCCTCGGAGGCGTGCGCGTACATTTTGAGGCCGGTACGGACGTTTTGGGCGTACAGGCCGTCTTCCGCCCGCCCGAACCTGAGCGAGGCCCGCGTGTTTTCGAGGGTATCGCCCAGCACGGGGACAAAGGAAAACAGCACGTCCACGCTGCGGATGGCCTTTTCGCAGTTTTTTAGCTTGACGGCGTAATATTTGGTGTCGCTGCGCCCCACAAACTGTGTGAGCGCGGATTCGAAGCCGTTATAATTGTTGTAAAAAACCGTATAGCCGAGGCCGTGCTTGACGAGATGGCGGCTCGGTGTTTTAAGCGGTTTTTGCGCAATGCTCCACAAAACGCCCCGCTCGCCCAAAACGATCCGCTCGAAGCAGGGGTCGCTTGCTGCGTCGTTGCCAAAGGGCGACAGACGTTTTTCGCGCGCGTTATCGAAAAAGGTGTACCCGCCGCCGGTATGCGTGATGACCGTGCCGAGCTTGCCGTTGGAGAGGACGTTGCTCCAGGGGCGCTCGGGCTGCGCCTCCGCCAGATCGATGCCGAAGCTCCCGTCGGCAAGATACCCGCCGATCCCCGTTTTAAACGCGTACTCAAACGCCTTGCCCGGCGGGTTTTCGTAGGGCTTGCCGAGGACGGACAGGCCGCGCTTGATCTCGGGATAGTCCCGGTGCGCGTCCACACTGTTTGAAAGATACAGCTCCTTGAGCGCCTTATTCTGATGCGTGTTGACGGCAAAATATAGACTGCCCGCCGTCATACATCGCTTAAAATCGAGACGTTCGACGATTGCGGCCACCAAATTTTCGACGCCGGTAAAGTACTGATAGGCCTCGTCGTACAGGATGACGGTATGAAAGGAGAACCCGAACAGGAACAGGAATTTTAGCTGGGACAGCTGCTTTTCGAGACGCTGGGCGCCCTCGGCGTTTTTGAGCTCCAGCGCGATGAGCGGCCTCGTCCGGTTGAGTATGCCCGCAAGCCCGTTGTCGCGGTAAAAGCCCGTCCCCGCCGACAGAACGGCCGCCGTCTGCCGCGTCCAGCCGTCCGCGGCGTAGCGCGGCCGATCGAAAACCGCCCGTTTGAGATAGCCGCCCGATCGGATCAGGAGCGCCGATCGACTCAGGGTTTCGGGGTCGGACGCGGCCGTCAGATAAAAGGCCAGCTCCCGCTCCTCGTACGGCTTTAGCGTCACGCGGACGGCGGCACTCAGCACCGGGTCCAACACGTGGCCGAAGGAGGGCGCCTCCGTGCCGCCTAGGAGGTTGAGCCGATTGGTCTCGTAGGTCGGTTTTTCGCCGCCGACCGCAAAATGCGCGGCGTAGAGCGGCTCCGACTTGCGGCAGGCCGTGACGGCGTCCGCTTCCGCGTCATAGCGCGTTTCGACAAACAGGTTGCTGTACTCGCGGTGCGCCTCGTCATGGCTAAAATCGGTCAGCACGGGCTGAATCTCGCTTGTGACGGTATAGACCTGCGTAAACGGCTGCTTGTTTTTGAGTGCCAAAATCCGCACCTCGCCGCCGCACTCCGGCAGGACCGCCGCGGTCACCGCGCTTTCGAATGACTTTGTCAGCGCCCGGAACCGCGCGCTTCCGGCGGAAAACTCGACCTCCCGCGCGTCGGCCAAAAGATCCACGGTTTCCCCGTCCTCGCCGCTAAGTTTGAGGAGAAAACCGCAGTCCGTGCGTCGGCGGCTCACCGCCTTTCCGTTGAGCGCCGCGTAGCCCCGCCCCCGCGCGTCGATCACCGCCGCGTATCGGCCGTTGGTCAAGAGGTTGAGGTGCGGAATCTCCCGCCGTCCCCCGACCGCCGCCGTTTCGGTCGGCCGTATCGCGGTTTTTTTGGGGGGCCGGCGTTTTTTGGGGACGCGCAAAACCGGCATGGGCTCGCACAGCAAAAGCGACGCCGCCCGAATCCGCGGATCGCGGTACAGCGTTTCGCGCAGAATGCCGCCCTTTTCGTAATTGCAGAGCGCGCAGAGGATCATGCCCTGATGATGCGTCATATAGGCGCGAACCGTTTCGCCGTCGGCGTGCGCCTCGTACAGGCCGTACCGATCGAAAAGCCCGTTTTCGTGGAAACGCCTGAGCTGCGCGATCGCCCGTTCGGGTCGATACTCCAGCGCAAGCAGGGAGGCGTAAGGCGCGGCCGCCAGCGCCTCGGCGTGGCGGGACAGCGAAAGGCCGGGCACGCCGGATGCCCGGTACTTATAATCCCCGTTGTCCTCAATCGCCGGGTACTGGCTTTCGGACACCCCCCAGTACGCCCTGTCCCGCCCGAAATACAGCTGTCCCTTGACGGCGTTTTCGCAGGATTTTTTTAGGAGCGTGCCTTGGGGGTAGGAAAAGAACAGCGGCGAAAACAGATATTCGAACATACCGCCCGTCCAGGAATACAGCAGCCGTCCCCGATAGCGCACCAGGCGGCGGGAGAGGTTGAACCAGGCGGTCTTGGGAATCTTATTTAAGGCGATCCCGGCAAGATACGTCATGACGGACTCGCTGCCCAACAGGTCATAACAGTTGGCGTCAAAGGCCTTGGACGTATCGTTATACCCGATTTTGAAGAGCGCGCGCGCCTTGTCGAACAGCGCGCCGAGCTCACATTCGCCGATCAGCCTTTCGGCGCGCCCCTTGATCGCGCCCTCGCTTGCCGCGGATACCAGCATCAGACACAGCAGAAAATTGCCGCTGTCCACCGTGGAGACGTAGGCGGGCGGCAGCGCCTTTTGGGACGCCGCGTCATACCAGTTGTAGAGATTCCCCCGCCACTTGGGCAGCCCCTCCACGGCGGACAGCATATTGTCCAGTAAAAAATCCCGGCGCTCTCGGGTGATAAAGCCCAACATTTCGGCCGACACGACGGCGGCCAGCGCCATGCCGATGTTGGTGGGCGACGTGCGGGTCTGCCAGCCCTTGGACAGGTATTCCTGATAATTGTCGCAGGGCAGGAAATGATTTTTTTCGTTTAGCTGCGCCGAAAAGTACGCCCAGGTCCGCTGTGAGGTCAGGCGCAAAAGCCCCGCCTCGAGCGGCGGCTTCCGCTTATCTTTGCGGGGCGCGGACAACGCCGTTTCCAAAATCGGGAACAGGAAAAAGAGGCCGCCCAGCGCATACAGCACGGGCTGTCCCCGCAGAAAAAAATTGCCCGCGAGCAGGGCAGCCGCGCTTAAAAAATTGGGCAGCGGGCTCAGCCGCTTTTTGCTCCCGTGCGCAAAGACCCGCCACTCCAACAGGTTTTTTTTGGCGATCAAACGCCCGCAGGTCACGACGACCGCCTTGGTATAGTACCAGGCGGCGGCGGGCAGCGCCCCCCACCAAAACAGTTGCCGCGCGGCCTCGGACAAAAAGTCGATGGGGTGAAAGCGCAGGCCTTTCAGCGCCCAAAAGAGCGCGGCAAGCCCGGGCAAAAGCGCAAGGATGACCGGGATAAAGCCCCCGGGCGAAAACAGCGCCGCCGCAAAAAGCGCCATCGAAACGAGCGGCAAGAGTCCGGCGGCCATATTAAAAAAGATGTGCCACTTCGCGATGGGCGGCAGCGGGTTTTTTATCCGCTTTCCCGCCCGGTTTTTGACCCGCCCGAAAAGATAGGGCAGCAGCTGCCAATCCCCCCTGAGCCAGCGCAATTGGCGCGTCATAAAGGAGGCGTAGCCGGACGGAAAGCCGTCCATCGCGCACACGTCGGTATTGGCCGCGCCCGTCCAGGCGCCCTCGATAAAATCGTGGCTCAAAATCCGGTCGTCGGGAAACACCCCGGCCAGCTTTTGGTCAAACGCGGCGACGCGGTAGATCCCCTTCCCCGTAAAATTGCCCTGTCCGAAAAGGTCGAAATGCGGCTCGCACCCCAAGGTCGTATAGGCGCTTAGTCCCCGCGCCCCGCAAAACAGCCGCGAAAAGGGCGTGGCCGCCGCGCTGTCGGGGTGCGTGGTCATCCGAATCCCCAAAACGGTATAGTCGGCGTTGAACGGATGCTCCAAGAGCTCGATCAGCTTGACCGCGTCGTTAAAGAGGGTGTCGCTGTCAAGCACGACCGCGTATTTTTTTTCGTAGCCGCCGCCCTCGATCAAGAGAAAGGGTTCCCGCTCGCCCCGCAGGGCCAGCGCGTTGAAGTCACACAGGGCGCCCCGCTTTTTCTCCCACCCTTGATACAGCTCCCGATCGGGCAGCTTGACGCGCTTGCGGATCAGGAGCGAAAACCTCTCGTGATCGAGACCCGAAAAGCCCGTCCGCAGGACGTCGATCACCGCCCGATCCGCCTCGGAAAGCGCGGGCGACCCTGCCGACAGGAGGTCAACCAAAAGCGCGTAGCTCAGCCGCCCGTCGGGGTTGGCGGCGGCGGTCATTTTCAATTGCTCGACGGCGTCGGCCGCCTCCCGCCCGTCCGCGATCAGCCGGGGGCACACCAGGCACGCGCCGACATCCCTTTCGGCGTACCGAATATCGATACCGGGCAGGACGCGCCGCTTGGTGAGCCTGACGACAAAAAAATGATACAGGGGCTGGAGCGCGAACAGGACGGGCAGCAGGCTTAAAGCGGAAAACAGCCCTGGATAGACGGGAAAAACGACGTACAGGCCTGCCGCCGCGGCAAACGAAAGCAGAATTTGCGAGAGCGCATACAGCCGCATCGCCGCGCGGCTCTTGGGCGGCGGCAAAAGGATGTACGCGATGTCCCGGTTTTCGGCGCGGGCGCGCGCCGCCGCCTCGGCGGCACAGCCGGTCTCCAAACGTTTTTGCTTTTTTGCGGCCGCCGCCAGCCTTTCGAGAAACAACACCTTGGTGGACAGCGTCGTCTGGTTGTACACGATGCCTTGTTCCTCCGCCAGCAACGCGTGCACGGGCGAGAGCGACACCACATAGGCCTCGGTCAGCCAGGTATCCGTCCCGTAGAGCGCCTTGAGCGCCGCCTGCATCCGACCCGCGTACCGGGTGAGCGAATGTAAAAAGCTGTTCTGCCGCGCGGCAAAGTCGATGCCGTTGGCCGTGCAGAACTGCCGGATACGGCTTTTCATCCGCTCGGACGCCGCGTCAAACAGGGCGCAAAGGTACGAGCTGTAAGCCGTATCCGCAAGGTCGATCTTCTCTCTTGCCGCATCCGCCCGCCCGCGGACGGTCATCTCCTCGATCTTGAGACTTTTGGCCGCGAATATGGTGACGTATTCGAGAAAGACAAACCGCAGCATGGCCGGGACGGCGCGGATTTCGGCGTAGCTTAGGGGGGTCTCGGCGTTATAGCGCCGGACGCACGTCTCTAATACCGTCTGATCGACGTACCCCTCGCTGGCTTTGACGATCAGCGCCAAAAACCGATACAGCCGGGGGATTCCGTTTACGTGCGGCAGATTTTTGAAACCGGACAGCCCCGCGCACAGCTCCGTCAGCGTCTCCTCCAGCTTGTAATAATTGTCGTACAGCCAATTTTCAAAATCGTGCGCCGGGTGTCCGCCCTCCACCCGCGCCGCGATATGATCGTAGGCGCGTTTGATGTAGGTTTTGATGAGCGCCGCCGACAAGCCCGGCCCCGAGGCGACCTGGCGGCGGCCTTGAACCGCAAGCCGCGCGACGGCGGGCATCAGCTGTTGCTCGGTCAGGGGCGGCGACAACGTAAAATCGGGCGTTTCCTCTCCCTTTCGCGAAAAAAAGAGGGACGCAAAAAATACCAGGCAGATAAAAAACGCGAGAAAGTAAGCGAGCATAATCTCTCCGAAAGGCAATTATGCTCAACTTCCGGCCGTTTATACAACGCTAACGCTTTCGATAAAATAAAAGCGGCAGCGCTATCGGCGTAAATAGGGGTTGACGTGCACGACGCAATGCTTGACGTCGGGCAGCTTGGTTTCGATTTCGTCGTGCACCCTCTGGGCGATGTCGTGCGCTTCGGTCAAGATGAGCGTGCCGTCACAGCCGATCTCGGCCTCGACATAGATACGGTTTCCGAAAAGGCGGGTGCGCAGCGTATCCACACAGACGACCTTGGGATCGGACAGGATGATCGAACGGAGCCGCGCCTCGACGGCCTCCCCCGCCGTCACATCGGTCATCCTGTGTACGGCGTCCATAAAGACCGTGACTGCGGCGCGGCCGATAAACAGCGCGATAAACAGGCTGGCAACGGGGTCAACGACAGGCGCGCCGAGGCGGGCGCACAGCACGCCCAAGAGACTGCCGGCCGAACAGAGCACATCCGACTGATGGTTCCAGGCGTCCGCTTTTAGGGCGGTGAGCCCCGTCCTTTTAGCGGCGGCGCGCGTAAAGAAAAACATCCCCTCCTTGACGACAATGGAGACGCCGGCCGCGATGAGGGCAAAGAGACCGGGCGCCGCCATCAAGGCGTATGTCCCGCCGACAAGCGCGGCTATGGCGGCGTACGCCACGCCGATCGCGGTAAACAGGAGGATGACGGCCAAAACGACGGCGGCGACGCACTCCAGCCGTTCGTGGCCAAACGGATGCTTCTCGTCCGCCTTTTTTTCGGACATCGTGATCCCGACAAGCCCCACGCCCGAAGCAAAAATATCGGACGCCGAATTGATGCCGTCCGAAATCAACGCGCCCGACCCTGCCAAGAGCCCGGCGCAAAGTTTTACGGCGGCCAACCCCGCGTTGAGGCCGATGTTGACGACCGATACCCGGACGGCCGTTTTGCTTTGCGCAGTTTTATTCACGTATTCGCCTATGCTCCGTTTGCCCCGTTCGCCTTTCTTATTATCCGGTAGACCTATTCTACAGACCTATTCTAAGTATATGCAAAGCAAGCGGTCATGTCCGTTTAAAATGCGAAACGGTCGATTCTTACAACCAACCGCTTCGCTATATGATAAGGGGGAAAATGATGAGCAATTTTAGTGGTAACCGCGTCCCTGTCGTATCTCCCGTAGGCGGCCAACCGCTGATTACACACATAGTATAACGCTGCGCAAAGAATCCGTCAAGCGTTTTTACCCGCTTTTTAAAATTTTTTTACAAAATCTTCGAGAAATTTTTTGCGCGACTTTACGTGATTCGCTTGCCTAAGCCGGACGATGGTGATATAATGGGCCTGTTCTAAAACCAATCGTGAATGGATAAACGAGGATATATTGCGTCTGCCGAGGAAAAGGTTCTTTTTGGTAGCAGCGCTACCGAAAACGGTTCTTTGACGACGGCAGACGGTATATAGACCGTCTAGCCGTCACGCTTGGTTGCAAGAACAGGCCTAATGATAATAAGCGGCAAATTTAAAAGGGAGGTGACCTATCTCATGAGCAGAGTTTGCGTAATATGCGGCAAGGGCCGGGCAAGCGGCAACAATGTCAGCCATTCGAACCGCAAAACAAAGCGCTCCTTTAACGCCAACGTGCATAAAGTGCGCGTCGAAATCGACGGAAAAGAGTCCAACGAATATGTTTGCACGCGCTGTATGCGTTCGAGCAAAAACGCGTAGCGTCCTCTCTTGGTACTTTTTGGGTAAAAGGCGGCTGTCCTAAAAAATTTTTGGGGCGGCTGTTTTCTTAGAACCTGACTTAATGAAATTTTTTATGCCGATTTAGACAGGTTCTTGGGTTAGGGGGAGTCTGCCTTGTCCGAAACGTGCGCCAATCCCGGCGACAGGCGCTTATCGCGGCTGGAATGCCTATATCACCGCATCAAAAACGTCGATCCGAAGACGGCGTTTTCGATCGAACGAGCGGCCGGTAAGACCGAAGTTTTGACGTACGCGCAATTCGATACCTCGGTCAAAAACATCTCCCGCGCCCTTTTATCCGCCCTTTCCGTCCCGGCACAACGGACGTTTGCGGCAATCGTTTTAAACAATACCGCCCTGTTTGCCGCCGCGTTTTGGGGGACGCTGAAGTGCGGGCTCACGCCGCTCCTCCTGCCGCCGCACTACGGGACCGAACGCCTCCTCCGCCTGCTCGCGGACTCGGGCGCGGCAGTCGTCTTGACCGACGCGCCGGGCTTGTCCCGATTTGGCGGGCTTTCCTGCCCCGTGCTCTCCGCCGAGGCCTTGCGCGGCGCACAGGGCGCAAGGCCGTATTATACCGATTGGGCGGACGAATTTGCCGTCGTATCTTTGGATCGGACGGGCAAGGACTGCGTTCGGGTCTTTGACGGAAACGCGGTCGAAAAACAGCTCGAAAGGCTGGCCGCCGTCAAAACGACCGCGCCGCGCGTTCGGGTTCTCCTGCCCTTTTCGCATATGCTCGGCCTCGTCCCCGGCCTGATCCGCTGCTCCCTCTTGGGCAAAACCTTGGTTTTCGACCGGGATACGCCGGACGCAAACGGCCGGATCGGCACGCGCGGGGCGGACTGCGCCGAGGCGATCCTCCTGACCGCCTCCGAGCTTGAATCGGCCATGAAAACCTTTTTGCCCTTTTCGGGCGGCAAGCGGCGGCTTCTTACGGTATCCAACCTATTGCAGGCCGTTTTTCCGCGGGCGGGCGCATGGCTTGTCCGCCGTTTCCTATTTAAACGCACCCGCGCGCGCGCGGCCTATCCCTCCGCCGTACAGCTGATCTCGACGGGCGGGCACGTGCGCCGGGATACGCTGCTGACCTGTCGGGGACTGGGGATCGAGCCGATCGATCTGTACGGAACGCAGGACACCGGCCCGCTGTCCTTTAAGCGGCCGGATCGGCTTGTCAAAAACGAATCGGCGGGCTTGCCGCTTTTCGGCATCAAAACCAGGTCGGACATCGACGGTCGGCTTTTCGTCAAGGGCGAGGGCTTTTACGAAACCGCGCTTGCGGCGCGCGACGAGCAAACGTCCGTCTATGACGACTATGTTGACACCCGCGACTGCTGCCGGTTTGACAAGGCGGGCCGGTTGTATCCGCTGGGTCGGGCGGACGAGGCGCTCAAAGACAAAACGGGCGAAACCGTCTATCCGCACACCCTCGAAGCCTACTATCGGGACATCGAGGGCGTGGACGCCGTCTGCGCGCTGGGCATCCCCCTGGGCACGGGCGTCGAGCAGATCGTTCTGATCGTTCATTTTTCCGAGCCTGCCGATACGCCCGCGGGACAGGCGATGCGGCGGCGGGTATTCGAGATGACCGATTTTGTTCCCGGCGCGTTCTCGCCCGCCGCCCTATTCGGCGCCGATTGCCTGCCCCGTTCCCCTTTGGGGTGCGTCAACCGTCCGCTAGTCAAAAAACTTCTGCTGGATAAAAACCTGAAGTTGGAATTTTTGGAAAAAACCGAAGGGCCCGCGCCGACGGAGCCCGCCCGTCCGTCCGAAATAAATGATATAAAACCGAAATAAATTCGGGCACACCCCAAAATCCTTGCCGAAAAACGCAATCCCTGCTATACTGTCGGCATGTTATACACGTTACAAAACGACCGCCTGACGGTCACGGTCCGGGACAAGGGCGCCGAGCTGTTCGGGATAACCGACAACGCGGGCACGCAGTACCTCTGGCAGGGCGATCCCGCCTACTGGCCGGATCGGGCGATCAACCTCTTTCCCTTTGTCGGGCGGGTCTTCGAACAGGTCTATACACATGAGGGGCGAACCTTTCGGGCGGGGACGCACGGCTTTTTGCGCAACGAAACGCTGACGGCCAAGCAAACCGATCGCACGGAAATCAGCTTTAGCCTTGCCGACAACGAGCGGACGCGCGCGCAATATCCGTTTGCCTTTCGGCTCACCGTGGACTACCGCTTAGTCGGCAGTACGCTTGCCGTCTCGTATACGGTCGAAAACACCGACCCGCACACCCTGATCTTTGGGATCGGCGGCCATCCCGGCTTTAATGTCCCGCCGGGCGGCGAAGGCCGATTTGAGGACTGGTATCTACAGTTTGAAAATCTTACCGGGGCGAAACAGATTTTGTTTTCGCCGACCGCCCTCCTAACGGACGAGGCGCCCCCCTTTGCCGCAAAAAACGATCGGCTCCCTTTGCGTCACGCGCTGTTTGACAACGACGCGATCGTATTAAAAAACGCGGGCGCGGCGGTCACGCTTGCCTCCGACGCAAGCAAAAAATCGATCCGCGTCACCTACCCGGACTTCCCGTACATCGGCTTTTGGCACACGAATAAAACGGACGCCCCCTTTGTTTGCATCGAACCCTGGGCAAGCCTGCCCGGCAGACAGGGCGTGACCGAAGATTTATCCTCCAAGCCCGAAATGACGCACCTCGCGCCCGGCAAAACAAAGACCTTCGCCTTCACCGTCGAAATCGGTTTCTAAGCGTTCAAGAAAATTCGTGATAACAGACGCTAAAAGATCAAAAACTAGCCGATTATAATCCCGTGGAAACACTCCCTGCCTTTCCGTAGGTTTTGACGCGGACGAAGGAGCCGGTCGGCGCGTCCACGATGACAAAGCCCAGTCGGTCGATCTCGTTGCGGATGCGGTCGGCCTCCGCCCAGTTTTTTTCCTTACGCGCGGCGTCCCGGCCGCCCAGCAGGAGCTCGGCTTTCTGCTTGTCATACGGGTCGATCTGTTGAAACTCCTCCAGTCGGCTCAGCGCGTACCCGGCGTTTTCGAGGTCAAGGCCGAACACGCGGTCAAAATAGTGGGCGGTCGCCAATTTTGCCGGCATATCGACGCTTTTGTCCCCGATCAGCTCGGACAAAACCGTCAGCGCGTTGGGGGTGTTGAAGCTGTCGTCCATCGCCGCGGAAAATTTTTCGCGGTAACTTTCGTCGATTTTGCCGGGCAGGACGTGCGCGGCCGCCTCGAAAAAGCGCCAGAGCTTGACAAGCTCGTTTTGCGCGTTGTGCAAGGACGCCCAGGTGAAATCCATCGGCTTTTTATAGTCGCTCTTTAAGAGCATATAGCGGAGCGCCAAGGGCGAATAGCCGCGCGCCTTTAAATCCTCCGGCGTATACAGATTCCCCAGGGACTTGGACATCTTGGCGCCGTCCACGTTTAAAAACTCGGTGTGAACCCAGTAGTTGACAAATTTTTTGCCGCTGGCGCCCTCGGCCTGCGCGATCTCGTTGGTGTGATGAATCTTGACGTGGTCGATGCCGCCGGTATGAATGTCGATCTGCTCGCCCAAGTACTTGCGGCTCATCGCGGAGCATTCGATATGCCAGCCCGGATAGCCGACGCCCCAAGGGCTGTTCCACTTCATGATATGGTTGGGCTTGTTGGTGATCCACAGCGCAAAATCCCAGGGGGCGCGTCGGTCATCGTCCACGTCCACCCTAAACCCCGCCTTTTGGTTGTCGAGATCGAGCCCCGCAAACCGCGCGTAATCCTTAAATTTAGCGGTGTCGTAGGTCAATCCCACGCCCGTCATATACGTATACCCGTTTTCCTCCAGCTTTTTGATGAGGTCGATCATATCGGGCACGTGCTCGCTGGCGCGGGCGACGATCTCGGGCTTGACGATGTTCATCTCCTCGATCGCCGTAAAAAACAGGCGCTCGTACCGGCGCGCGATGTCCCAAGGCGTGACGTTTTCGGACTTTGCCCTGACCTCCAGCTTATCCTCGCCCTCGTCGGCGTCGGAAAGATGATGGCCGACGTCGGTCACGTTCATGACCTGCCGAACCCGGTAGCCCTTTAGCATCAGATACCGATGAATGACGTCGCTTGTCAAATACGATTTCAGATGCCCGATATGCGTAAAGGAATACACCGTCATTCCGCAGGTATACATGGTTACGCAATCGGGGTTGAGCGGCGTAAAAGCCTCCTTTTTCCGGCTTGCCGTATTGTATATTTTTAGCATATCCAACTCCTTTTTAGGTAGTAGGCCGACCTTTTGGGTAGTGAATCCGTTTTTGTGTCAGACGACCGCGTTGGTCAGGCTGTCGAAAAGCGTCAGCATATCCCGGATCGCCCGGATGCGGTTTAAGCGGATCCGCTCGTTTTCGCACAGCACGAGGTTGTTGTCGAAAAACGCGTTGACGGCGGGCGCCGTGCGGGACAGTTGTTCTATGGCGCAAGCGTACCGCCTGCTTCCGATCGACCCGGCCGCCTCTTTTGCGGCGGTCGAAAAGGCCGCATACATCCGCCGCTCGTCCTCGCAATCGAACAGCGCCGGATCAAAGGCTTCCGCCGCCGGTCTGTCCTTGACCAGCTTTTTCATCCGGAGGTGAACCTGTAGGTATTCGTCATGAAACCAGGGTGCCTCCCAAAGTTTTTTGACCGCTTCGAGCTTATGGACGCTGTCAACGATATTGCCCTCGGAGACCGCCGTGCGGGACAGCAGCTCGTACGGATATTTCTCCTCCAAAATACCTTTTAAACGCTGGTCGACAAAGGCCTGCACCGTTTTGACAAAGCGCTCGGTATCCAGACCGCTCTTTTGATAAAAGGAGCGGTACGGCTCGGTGAGCGAACGCACCAGCTCGGTGAGTGAAAAATCATACGAAAAGCCCTGCTGAATCGCCAAAATCCCCAAAACCTGGCGGCGGAGCGCGTAGGGGTCCTGCGAACCGGTGGGGACAAAGCCCGCGGCAATGAGCCCCAGCACCGAATCCAGTTTATCGGCGACCGCCATCAACGCGCCCAAGGGCGTGGCGGGCAGCCTTCCGCCGGACGCGCCCGGCAGGTACTGCTCGGCGATCGCGTCCGCGATGTCGGCGGGATAGCCCTCCTCCCGCGCGTAAATGCCGCCCATCACCCCCTGCACCTCGTCGAACTCCTTGACGACGGCGGACACGAGGTCGGCCTTTAAAAGCGCGGCGGCTTCCGCGATTTTTTCGGTATCGGCGTATCCCATGAGCGGGGCGGCGGCAAGCGCCGCCGTTTTGACCCGTTCGCTCTTTTCCCGTAGTGTGCCCAGCTTTTCTTGAAAGACGACCGACGCGAGCTTTTCGGCCTTTTGCCGCAGGGTGGTCTTTTTGTCGTCCTCGTAAAAGAATTTGCCGTCCCGCAGCCGCGCGTTTAGGACGCGCTCGTTGCCGTGCGCGACCTCGGCCATACGGTCGAACCCGCCGTTTCGGAAAAACAAAAACGTGTCGGTCAGCTTCCCGTCCCGATACACCGGGAAATACCGCTGCTGCGTCTCCATGGGCGTGATGATGACGGGGTCGGGCATCGCCAGATATTCGGACGGAAACCGCCCCTCGCCCAAGGCCGGGTATTCGACGATGCTCACGATCTCGTCCACCAACCCCGCCTCGGCCTTGACGGTGACGCCCGTCTCTCTTTCGTACGCGCGGATCGCGGATACGATCATTTCGCGCCGAACCGCCGGATCGGCAATGACAAAACCTTGTTCTTTTAAAAGCGTTTCGTAGCCGCCCGCGTCCGTCAGCCTAAGCCTTTTGTCGGCCAGGGTGCGGTGACCCCGGGTATACGCCCCGCATTTGGCGTAGGGCGTCGCAAAGGTGAGCGCCCTTTTGCCGAACATCGCCATAAACCAGCGGATGGGTCGGATAAAGCCCATGGCATAGCCGCCCCAGCGCATCGTGTTGGGCACGTAAACCGCCTTGACCAGCCCTTCCAGCTTGCGCGTCAAAATGTCGGCCGTATCCCCGCCCTTGACGTGATGCTTGACATACACGTATGCGGCGGCGCCGACGGTCTTATAGTAGACGTCGGCAAGCGTTTTCCCCTTTCCGGTCAAAAATCCGCTTAAAGCGCGGCTGGGCTGCCCGTCGTCCGTAAACGCGCCGGACTTGGCGGGCCCCTTGATCTCCTCGGTGAGGTCCGCCTGCCTTTCGTCCAAGGCGTCCGCAACCAGCGCCAGCCGGCGCGGCGTGTACAACACGCGGAGCCCCGAAAAACCGATCCGATTTTCGGCCAACAGCTTTTCCGCCTGTTCTTGCAGGCTTTCGGCCATGCGGCCGATATACTGCGCGGGGATCTCCTCCGCGCCGATCTCGAATACGAATGCTTGTTGTTTCATCGTCTATGCCCTCTCCGTCAGTTGTCCCGTCTCTTTTAAATACAGCTCGGCCGCGCGCTTGGAGAGGTTGCGGATACGCGCGATGTAAACCGCGCGTTCGGTCACGCTGATGGCGCCCTTCGCGTCCAGCACGTTAAACGTATGCGAGCATTTTAGGACGTAATCATAGGCCGGTACCCGAAGCCCCAGCGACAAAAGCCGGAGCGCCTCGGCCTCGTAATCGGCAAAATGCCGGAATAACAGCGCGTTGTCCGCCGCCTCAAAGCTGTACTTGGACTGCTGGTATTCGGCCGCGTGAAAGACCTCGCGGTACTTCACCCGCTCGTTCCAGTCGAGGTCATAGACATCCTCGACGTTTTGCAGATACATGGCGATGCGCTCCAGGCCGTAGGTCATCTCGACGGTGACCGGCCGGCACTCAAACGACCCCATCTGCTGAAAAAACGTATACTGACTGATCTCCATCCCGTCCAGCCAGACCTCCCAGCCGCGCCCGAACGCGCCCAGCGTGGGCGATTCCCAGTTGTCCTCGATCAGCCGGATGTCGTGCTCGCTCTTTTTAAAGCCGATATACTCCAAACTC
The DNA here is from genome assembly GCA_031255775.1 of Clostridiales bacterium. GTDB lineage: Bacteria > Bacillota > Clostridia > Christensenellales > Pumilibacteraceae > JAIRRW01. Next base: position 10,083 of record JAIRRW010000061.1, on the reverse strand, counting down.
TTGATATAGACGTCCACGATGTCGTCGGGCGAGGGCTTGACGATCACCTGAAATTGGTGGTGCTGGTATAGGCGGTTGGGGTTGTCGCCGTAACGGCCGTCCTTGGGTCTTCGGGAGGGCTCGACATACGCCCAGGCGGCGGGCTTTTCGCCAAGCGACCCAAAAAATGTGAGCGGGTTCATGGTTCCCGCCCCGGTCTCGATGTCGTACGAGTTTCCCATCGCGCAGCCGTAATTTGTCCAAAACGTATGCAGCCTCAAGATTAGAGCCTGTAGGGTCAGTGCTTTCATGCCATTGCCTCGATTTTTCTATTTCATAAACAATAAGAACCTGTCTTGATGAATGAGGAAAACAGGATTTTTGACGGATTTTTGTGCCAATCAAGCGATTTCGACGACGCCGTAGCAGCGCTACGGTTAGGAGAATTAGCGCAGAGCGGCGCAAAAAGACGCAAAAAGTCATTTTCCGAATCATCAAGACAGGTTCTAAACAAAAAGCCGCTTAAAACGGCTTTCGTGATCGGTATGACGGCGATAAGCCATCCAATCAGTTTTTGGTGCGCTTACGGGCCGCCTCGGCCTTTTTTTTGCGGCGAACCGAGGGCTTTTCGTAATGCTCTTTGCGGCGCATATCGCCCATGATGTTGTCTTTTTGGCACTTGCGTTTAAAACGCTTCAACGCGCTGTCCAACGACTCGTTTTCGCCTACTTTGACGACTGACATACGGCTAACACCACCTTTATTCCTGCGGAACCTTTATTTTGCCTATACATTATATGCAAAAAATCCCGTTAAGTCAACCGAATGGGGGCGTTTTGCGCAAATTAACCTAATCTCGTGGAAACACGACTTAAAACTTGCTCGATTACACGCGTGTCCACACGACCCAATCAACCGACAGTCGTTTTTTCCTTTCCCGAAACATCGTCAAAGGGCAGTTCCTGCCCGCCCAAAATATGCACGTGGAGGTGGCCGACCGTCTGTCCGGCGTCCGCCCCCTGGTTGACGATCAATCGGTATCCGCCGCCTAAGTCCAGCTCTTCCTTAAGCTCGGACAGCCGGAACAGGCATTTGCCCAGCTCCGCCTGCTGCCGCTCGTCCATCTCGTCCAGCGCCGCGTAATGATCCTTGGGAATCATCAGATAGTGCAGCCTTGCCTTGGGCGCGATGTCCCGGATCACGATCATCCGCTCGTCCTCGTATACCTTTTCGGTTTTTAGCGTGTTGTCAATAAATTTGCAGAATAGACAATTTTTCATCCGATTTTCTCCTTATTTGTAGTATTATTTGTAGTACTATGTCAGACATAAACGCCCAAAATCCGCAAAAAGGCGTTTCCCGAACCGTCAAGGCAGGTTTAAATCATATCCTTGACGGGCTCGCCCAAAACGCCCTCCCGATACGGCTCTAAGAGCGCGAACTTTTCGAAGGTGCCCACGGGCGCCTTGACGTAGACGCGGACATTGTTTGAGCTCAAGCCCTCGGCATACGCCCCGGCCTTTTCCTCGGCGTAGACGTACGAAATTTTGCCGTACTGCTCTTTTAGGAAAGCGGTATGTATCTTGTCGCGCAGCAGCTTGAGCATGGCCGAACGATACCTGACGACGCGCCCCTCCACCTTGGTCATGCTGGCGGCGATCGTCCCGGGCCGCACGCTGTAGGGGAAAATGTGCATATCCATAAACCTGGCGCGGATCACGAGGTCGACCGTGTCGTTAAAATCCTGGTCGCTCTCGCCGGGAAAGCCGACGATGATGTCGGTCGTCAGCCCCGCGTCGGGAAAATACTTGCGGATCAGCCGAACCTTGGCGAGAAACTCGGCGCGTGTGTAGTGGCGGTTCATCAGCTTTAGAATTTCGTTGCTGCCGCTTTGCAGGGACAGGTGGAACGAATCGCAGAAATTGCTTTTTTTCATCGCGGTCAAAAGCTCCGCGGTTATCACGCCGCACTCCAGCGACCCAAAGCGCTTGCGCGCCTTGACCTTGCCGAGCGCGGTCACAAGCGCGACGAGCGAGGTGCCGATGTCCCGGCCGTACGCCGAGATGTTGACGCCGCACAGCACGATCTCTCTGGTCCTTTGCGCCAGGCTTTCCGCCTCCTCTAAAATGCTCTCTAACGCCCTCGATCGGCTCTGCCCCCTTAGGTGCGGCACGATGCAGTACGAGCAATAATTGTCGCAGCCGTCCTGTATCTTGATGTACGCGCGTGTCTTTGTCAGGGTCGGCGTCAGATCGTTTTCGTAGACGCGGGCGGGCGCGGAGACCGCGTCACCCAGTTCTATGTCTGACATAATACTCTCTAAAAACGCCATTTTACCGCGTGTACCCGACATAGAGACGACATTTGGCTTTAATTTATAGGGTTCGGAGCTGTTTTGGCTGCTGCACCCGCAAATATAGACCTTGGCCGCCGGGTTGATGCTTAGGCACCGCGCGACCGCCTGCCGCGACTTTTTGTCGGCCTCGCGCGTGACCGAACAGGTGTTGAGGATATAGCGGTCGGCAAACTCCAGCTTATCCGTGGCCTTATGCCCCTTTTTGATCAGCCGATCGATCATGGCCTGACCCTCGTATTGGTTGACCCTGCAACCAAAGGAAAACACGACATACTTCATACAATCACTCCCATATTTAACGCTTGACCCGCCATTCGCCGTACTCGTACATGACGGCCGCGACCGCCGCGACCACCGCCGTCTCGGCTCTTAGGATCCGTCGCCCCAGCGTCAGCCCCGTGCCCGCCGCCGTCCGCAGCTTTTCGGCTTCTTTGAGCGAAAAACCGCCCTCGGGCCCGATGATCACCGCGATTTTTCTTTCCTTTTTGCGGCCGCGCAAAAAACTTTTTAGATCGGTTTTTTCTTCCGCCTCGTATAAAAACAGGCGCGCCTCAAACGCTTTGAGCAAATCGAGCATTTCGTTAAACTGCACCACCGGATACACGGGCGGCACAAAACCCCGGCCGCACTGCTTGGCCGCCTCCAGGGCGATTTTGCCCAGACGCTCCTCGCGGACGCTCTCGGCCTTGGCCGCGCAGCATTGGGAGACAAACGGCACCACGGCCTTGACCCCAAGCTCGGTCGCCTTTTGCACGGCGTAGTCCAGCTTGTCGCTTTTGAGCGCGGCGATAAACAGCGTGACCTCGATTTCCGGCTCCGAATCGATGGCGACCATGTCCTCGATTTCTACCAGCGTCTCCTTCTTTTTGATCTCGATGATTTTTGCGGCATAATCGAACCGCCCGTCACACAGTGTCAGGCTGTCGCCGGGCTTTAGCCGAAGCGAATACGCGATATGCTCGTGATCGTTTTCGGCAAGCCTCACTTGCTTTTGGTTGCCGACATCGACAAACAGCTTTTTCATAACGGCCGATCCTTTTTAAATGCGTAGGCAAACCAATCGCCCCGACTGACCTTGCCGCCCTGTGTCAAATCCGAAAAAGCGGCCTCGACCTCGGCCTCGCGTCCCGCTATGACGCCGCTCACGATCAGATGTCCGTCCGGCTTGACCGCCGAAACGAGCGCGTTTTTGAGCGCAAGGAGGATATCCGCCGTGAGATTGGCCAGCACGAGGTCGGCGGCGGGCTCGCCGTCCGGCAGGCCGCTGCCCAAATAATACCGACAGGCGCCGTCCACACCGTTTAGGGCGGCGTTCTCTTTGGCCGCGCGGACCGCGCCCTCGTCGATGTCGGTAAACAGACAGCGCGCCGCCCCCAGGCTCAACGCGCAAATGCCCAAAATCCCGCTGCCGCAGCCGACGTCAATCACCGTTTTTCCGGTCGGGGACACCGCCTCTAAAAGCGTCACGCACAGCCCGGTGGTTTCGTGGCTGCCCGTCCCGAAAGCCGAGCCCGGGTCCAACAAAACCCGCCGCTTGCCGGGCTTGTCGTACGCGAGCCAGGCGGGCACGATCGCCAGCCGGTCAAATTCGATGGGCGCGTAATATTTTCGCCATTCGTTTTCCCAGTCGGCGCTGTCCAGCGGGACGACCAGCGTCTCCAGCGAGCCCACGTCGACGACCGCGTTTTGATGCAAGGCCTCTAAGCCCTCGATGATCCCCGCAAGATCGGTATCCGGCGAAAAACAGCCGCTGACCGTCACGCGTCCCGAATCCGCTTTTAACAGGCTTTCGTCCGCGTAATCCCAGGTCTTTCCGCGGGCGATGATCGCGCGTATATCGTTGTCGTCCCGAATGCTCACGCCCTCACTGCCCGCGTCCATCAAAATGAGCGACACAAGGTCGCTGCCCTCGGTAGTGGTGATCACATTCACTTGCAGCCATTGCATAGAAATTCCCTCAATCGGTCGGAGTGGACACATAGTGGTCGGTTGTTCTCACAACCCAGTATACCTTATCTCGCGCCGTTCGTAAAGGATAAAAGGCAGGTCAAACTTATTCCTGCCTTTTTCCGCCCGTTGCTAGCGCCCCGAATTTCGCTCGAAATCGGGGATCTTGTCGTACTGACTTGTCTTGATGTCGTCGGACAAGCTCTTTAGCTTGCTGCGCTGATCCTTGCTGAGTTTTTTGGGAACCAATACGCTTATCGCGACCAGCATATCGCCGGTACCCCGATCGGTGGTGATCCCCTTGCCCCGAATCCGATGAACCGAACCGCTCTGCGTCCCCTCGGGCAGCGTGTATTCGAGGTCCTTTTCGCCCAAGGTCGGGATGCGGATCTTTTCGCCCAGCGCCGCCTGAATAAAGGTGACCGGCACCTCTAGGTAGAGGTCCCTGCCCTTTCGCTTAAACAGCTTGTGCCCCTGAACGTTGATGATCAGCCTGAGATTGCCGGGCGGGCCGCCGCGAATGTGCTCGCCCTCGCCGGACACGGTGAGGATCTGATTGTCCTCGATACCGGCGGGCACGGCGATTTTGAGCGCGAAGCTCTTTCGCACCATGCCCCGCCCCCCGCATTCGGGGCAGCTCTCTTCGATGATCTTCCCGTTGCCGCGGCATTCGGGACAGGCCTTTTCGCTGACGACCCGGCCAAAAAGCGTATCCTGCGCGTACCGAACCCGCCCCGTGCCGCCGCAGGTATTGCAGGCCTTAAATTTAGAGCCGTCCTTAGCGCCCGTCCCCCGACAGAACGAACAGGCCTCCTGCCTTGTGAGCTTGACCTCCTTATTCGCGCCGAAGGCGGCCTCCTCAAAGGTGAGCGACATATTTTTGGTGATGTCCGCGCCCCGGGTCTGCGCCGCCTGCCGCCCGCCGCCCGCGCCGCCGAACATATCGAAAATGCTGTCGAAAAAAGAGCCGCCGTCCGCGCCGCCAAAGCCCGAAAACCCGCCGCCGCCCCCCATGTTGGAAAAGGGGTTCGGATTGTCGTAGGCTTCCTTTTTTTGCGGGTCGGAAAGCGTATCGTACGCCTCGGATATCTCCTTGAATGTATCGGCCGCCGCCTTGTCGTCGGGGTGGAGATCGGGGTGGTACTGCCGCGCCAATTTGCGGTAGGCCGCCTTGATCTCCGCCTCCGACGCCTCCTTAGAGACGCCCAGTATGTCGTAATAGTTTTTTGCCATTTCCGCTCCCGCCAATGCCGGTTTCTATGCCCGATCCGTCGGCGCTGTCTACCGATCAGACTTCCTCGGCGTCAACGATCGTTTCGTCCGAATCGCCGCCGCCGCCGTTTGTGCCGCCGCCCATATCGGGGCCGGCCGCGCCGCCGCCGGCCTGCTGGTACAGCTTGGTAAAGACCTCGGCGGATACCTTGGTCAGCTCGTCCGACGCCGCCTTGATCGCGTCGTAATCGTCGCCCTTTAACAGCTCCTTGACCTTATTGACCTCGGCCGAAAGGCGTTCCTTATCGTTGGGGTCGAGCTTGTCGCCGCTTTCGGAAAGAACCTTTTCGATCTGAAAAACCTGCGAATCGGCGTTGTTTTTGACTTCGACCTTTTCCTTGCGGCGCTTATCCTCCTCGGCAAAGCGCTCGGCGTCCTTGACCGCGGCCTGAATATCCGCCTCGGAGAGGTTGGACGAGGCCGTTATGGTGACGCGCTGCTCCTTGCCCGTCCCCTTATCCTTGGCCGAGACGTGCACGATTCCGTTGGCGTCGATGTCAAAGATGACCTCGATTTGCGGAATGCCGCGGGGCGCGGGCGCGATGCCCGAAAGATCAAAGCTGGCCAGCGTCTTGTTGTCGGCCGCCATCGGGCGCTCGCCCTGAAGCACATGAATACTGACCGAGGGCTGGTTGTCGGCGGCGGTCGAAAAGACCTGCGAACGCTGCGTCGGAATGGTCGTGTTGCGCTCGATAATCTTGGTAAAGACGCCGCCCAAGGTCTCGATGCCCAGAGAGAGCGGGGTGACGTCCAGCAAGAGCACGTCCTTGATGTCGCCGCCCAATACGCCGCCCTGAATGGCCGCGCCCACCGCGACGCATTCGTCGGGGTTGATGCCCTTAAAGGGTTCCTTTCCGGCGACCTGCTTGACCGCCTCGGCGACGCAGGGGACGCGGGTGGAACCGCCCACTAAAATGACCTTGTCGATCTGCGAGGCCGTAAACCCGGCGTCCTGCATGGCGCGTCTGGTGAGATCGACGGTCTTTTTGACGAGGTCCTCGATGAGCGTTTCGAACTTGGTGCGGCTGAGGTCATAGTCCATATGCACCGGACCCTGCGCGCCGCTGGAGATAAAGGGCAGCGAAATCTTGGTGCTGGTAGCCGCCGACAGCTCGATCTTGGCTTTTTCGGCCGCTTCTTTCAATCGCTGCATGGCGATCTTGTCCTTGGTGAGGTCGATGCCGTGATCCTTTTTGAACTGATCGGCCAGATAGTTGATGATGCGTCTGTCAAAGTCGTCGCCGCCCAGCCGATTGTCTCCGGCCGTTGCGACCACCTCGATGACGTTGTCGGCGATTTCCAAAATCGAAATGTCAAAGGTGCCACCGCCCAGATCGTAGATAAAAATCTTTTGTTCCTTTTCGGCGCCCTTGTCGAGACCGTAGGCCAGCGCCGCCGCCGTGGGCTCGTTGATGATGCGCTTGACCTCCAAGCCCGCGATGCGTCCGGCGTCCTTGGTCGCCTGCCGCTGGGCGTCGGTAAAGTACGCCGGAACCGTGATGACGGCCTCGGTCACCTTGGCGCCGAGGTAGCTCTCGGCGTCGTTTTTGAGCTTTGTCAAAATCATCGCCGACAGCTCCTGCGGCGAATGGTCGCGGCCGTCGATCTTGACCTTGTGATTGGTGCCCATCTCCCGCTTGATGGAGACGACCGTTCGGTCGGGGTTTGTCACCGCCTGATTTTTGGCGATCTGGCCGACAAGGCGCTCGCCGTCCGGCTTAAACCCGATGACGGACGGCGTCGTCCGGCCGCCCTCCGCGTTGGGGATGACGACGGGCTCGCCGCCCTCCAATACCGCTACGCACGAGTTTGTCGTGCCCAGATCGATCCCGATAATCTTTCCCATTTTTATAGTCCTCCTGCATTTCGCTGTTTTTAATAGTCCCTATTTTACCACAATGACCCGCGCGGCGCGAACCACGCGTTCGCCCAAGGTGTACCCGGCCTGTACGGTCTGGCGGATGGTATCCTTTTCCTCACTGCCCTCGGCGTCTACCTGTAGGATGGCCTCGTGGAACCGGGGATCAAAATATTCGCCGTCCGTCTCCATCCGCTCGATGCCGAACGCGGTCAAAACCGCCCGCATCTGATCCTGCACCATGCGCATACCCGACAACACGTTTTTGTCCCCGATCATGCCCATCGCCTGTTCGATGACGTCCAAAAGCGGGATCACCTTTTCCAAGACCTCCAGCCTGCCGTCCTCCCTGACCCGCTTGTTGGTCTCGTTGGTGCGCTTGCGGTAATTGTCAAATTCGGCCTGCAATCTAAGCGCCGTGTCCTTCATCTCCTCGGCCTTTTTCTGTTCGGCCTCGGCCCTTTCTTGAAGCGCGGCCAGCTTGTCGATGAGCTCGTCCACCGATATTTCTTGGGTGTCGGCCTCCTCGGGCAGGTCGTCCGGCTCGTGCGCCCGGTCGTTGCTCTTATCCTGTTTTGCCATACCTAAACTGCTCCTTGTCCCTCCGAATAACTCATGCTTTGCCCGCTCCCTATTCGTCCCGATCGGTATCGGGCGGCCGCTCGCCGTCCGGGAGCTCCTGAATGGTTTTCCCGATGTAGTCCAGCACCGAGACGACCTTGCTGTAATCCATGCGAATGGGGCCGATCACGCCCGCGTTGCCGATGTTGATGCCGTTGATGCGGTAATTGGCGGTCACAATGGCGCACTCGGGCATCCCCTCGCCCATCTCGTTGTCCCTGCCGATGCGGATGTTGATGTCGATGTCCCGGGCGCCCGCGCCGGTCAGCGCCGGAATCAGCTGTTCCTTGGCCTCTAAGGCCTCGAGCATGGCGCGCGCCTTTTGCGTATTGGCGTACTCGGGCTGGGTCAAGAGCTTGGCGCCGCCCTCTAAGACGATGTTGCCCGCATAGCCCCCGCCCGCGTGTTTTTTGATCACCTTGATAATGGTCTTAAAAAGCTGCTCGTATTCCTTTTTGATCGCGCGGATCAGGCTTTCGGACGCGGCGATCTCGCCCAGCGAATGTCCCTGATACGCCGCCGACAAAAAGTTTCCGGCCGTGCGGAGGTAGCCCTCGTCCGGGTTTCCGGCGATCTCGGCGGTCGTATCCTTTAGAATGCCCCCGTCGGTCACCAAAACGATGAGCACCAGCGAATCGGTCAGCTTGACGATCTTGACGCTCTCGAGCTTGGCGTCCGTGACGTCGGGAATGAGCGCGACGCCCGTCAGGTTGGTGATCTCCGAAATGACCCGCGCCGTCTGATGCAGAATCTCGTCGATCTCGGTCATTTTATGATCGAAATAGCGGCGAATGGTCTTTAATTCGTTTCGCGTCAGCTTTTTTTTGGGCATCAGCTTATCGACATACAATCGATAAGCGTCGGCCGTCGGCACCCGCCCCGCCGAGGTATGCGGCTGTTCGAGATAGCCCATGTCCTCTAGGGCGGACAGCTCGTTGCGAATGGTCGCGCTGGACAGGTCGGGCAAAAATCTTTCGCGAATCTCGGCACTGGAAATCGGCTCGCAGCTCACGATGTAGCTGTCGACCACCGCCCGTAATATCTTTTCCTTTCTGGCCGATATGCCCATCTTTTTTGTCCTTTTGCGTCACGGCGGTCACGCCGTATCCCTCATGAGCCGCCCGCTCCCGGCGCTGGCGCTCCCCTCGTCCGCAAATTAGCACTCCATACTTACGACTGCTAAATCATTATACGTCTTATGTTGCGCTTTGTCAACGGTTTATACCCGCCTGACGGTAAAAAAGATTTATTAAACCTTAGACCGTTGACCCGCCGCGATCGGTTGCAAGAACAGGTCGGACCTGTTTCTAAAACCAATCGCGAATGGATAAACGAGGATATATTAGACCTGTTCTAAAACCAATCGTGAATGGGTCAACGGGGATATATTTCGCCTGCCGTGTAATAGGTTCTTTTTGGTAGCAGCGCTACCAATAACGGTTCTTTGACGACGGCAGCCGGAATATAGACCGTTTAGCCGTATTGGAGCGTGACGAATTTGAGATCGAAATCAAGCGGAATATGCTCTTTGAGTGCGGGGATATTATCGAACTGGAAAAGCCGCTTTGGGACGGCAATAGCATAGTCAATATTCCTTGCCGCGTTTTGGAGAACAAAAAAAGCCTTACCAAGGTGCGAAACATGGATTAACGAGGATATATTTCGTCTGCTGAGGAAAGGGGTCTTTTGGTAGCAGCGCTACCAAAAACGGTGCTTTGACGACGGCGGGCGGAATATAGACCGTTGACCTGTCGCGAGGATATTTAGAGCAGGTCTATTGGAGAATCTTATTGCGGAATGCTTTTGGGGTTATGCCTGTTTGTTTTTTGAAGAAATTGCTGAAAGCCGCCGTGTCGGTGAATTTTAATTCGTCCGATATATCGGCAATGGGTTTATCAAAATTGATAAGCAGTAGGCGTGCCCTGTCAAGTTTTCTTTGCAAAACATATTTTTGAGGCGAAATATTAAATGTTTTTTTGAATAAATTAGAAAAATATACGTCGTTCATACACATAATGGATGACATTTCTTTTAAATAAATTTTTTCGCA
>JAIRRW010000050.1 GCA_031255775.1 Clostridiales bacterium | reverse complement strand
CCGATCCCGAAATCGAAATCGACAATAAAAGCGCGGCCGGCGGCTGGCATTCGTTGGCTTCGCCCGCAGTCAATCCGACGGGCACAAGCAAAACCGGCACGATGCTATGGAGCTCGTCAGATCCGAGCGTTGCCGCGATCGACCCCGCGACGGGCGCGCTAACCTACGTCGGCGCGGGCGAAACGGTTATTACGGTCAGCGACGGCGCAGTTCCGACGCCGGGCGCCGACAGCTTCCGGCTGGGCGTATACGACGATTCGGTGACACAAGTCTTTGATTTCGGCGGCATAACCAACGCCAACGCGGAGTCAAAGGGCGTAAAAAATCTATCGGGAGGCGTGACCGTCAACAGCGCCGCCGCCGGGCTTCATTCGGGCTCGGTCGATTTTATCGGCGTCAAGGCCGAGGCGCTCGCGACAACGTCCTATCCCGGCATAGACGTGTCGATCCCCATGCAGGCGGGGGCGACATATACCATTCGGATCAAAATACGGCTGCTGGCGTTTAACGGTACCGACCAGCAAATCGTCGCGCGGCATACGGCGGCGGGCGGACCCGCGCTGATCGGCGGCGCCGCGATCGACCTGCGGCAGGACCCGCTTAGCGATAACGGCGAATATATTTTTGTGATCAATGACTACACGCCGGTAAACGTCGTCGCGGCCGGGACGCAGAACATCGCGTTTTATTTGCGGAGCCCTTCGGGCAATAACGCCGTTTCCGCGTCGCTGGTATTTTCGGACTTGATGATCACTAGGGTCGGTTAAATAAGGACAACAGCATGGACACAAGGCTCAACAAACTCATCATAGATACCGATCTGGGCGACGACATAGACGATATGTGGGCGATCGGTTTTGCCGCCCTTGCGGGCTTTGACATCCGACTCATCACGGTGTGCTATGCCGACATCGAATACAAGCTGAAATGCGCGCAGTACATGAAGGACGCCCTAAAACTCGAGTGCGCGATAGCGGGCGGCGTCGAAAAGGCAAGGACGCATACCCCTCATGCCCAAAGGGTCAAAAACGTCAAGTGTGATGTATCCCCGCTTGCGGCCGAGGACGCGATCGCCGAGGCGGTCGGCAAAAATGCCTTTACCGACATTGCGGCGATCGGCCCCATGACCAACGTCGGCGCGTTTGTCAAAAAATACCCCGCGCTCAAAGACAGGTGCCGCATCGTGTGCATGGGCGGCAGTGTGTATAAGGGCATCTACGGCGTAGACCGCGCGCACGCGGAATACAATCTAAAAAGTGACCGTGACGCGAGCGCGGCCGTGTTGGAATCGGGCTTTACGGTCGTTTACGCGCCGCTGGACGTCAACCGCGATTTCATCATAGACGGCGCGCGTTATCGGCGGCTGCGCACCGCCAAAAACCCCGTCACGCAAAAGCTGCTTGCGCTGTACGACGAATGGCAGCTCAATTATCACGGATACTCGATCAAATTCGACAGCGCCGTATCGACCGCTATCCAGTATGACACGACGCCGCTGCTTTACATTCTGGACAAAACCTTGTACGATATGGACTGCGGCCGATACGGGATCGACCGGGCGGGCAAGCTCGGCAAGACGGACAACGGCCATGAGGCCTGCGTATTATTGGGCATAGACAGAGAAAAAGCGCTTGACGCGGCGCTTGACATTTTTATGAGGGAAGGCTATGAACATTAACGACGTTTCAAAACACATCGGCGTATCGCCCGCGACAATCTCCCGGGTCATGAACAATTATGACAACGTAAATCCGGCGATGCGCGAAAGGGTGATGGCAGGCGTACGCGAGCTGGGGTATGTGACAAATCTGCCCGGGCGCAACCTCCGCGCGGTGAGCACAAAGATTTTTTTGATCTGCGTCCATTCGATCGACAACCCGTTTTACGCCGAGATCGTGCGCAGTATCGAGCAAGAAGCGATCAAGCACGATTATAACATTATGATTTGCGAAAGCTATCTCAGCCTAAAGCGGTACCGCTATTTTGCCGATTCGATCAAGGCAAAGCGCGCCGACGGCATCATTTTGCTCTCGCCGCGCGAGGAGGCGATCGAATATTTTAAGGACGTGCCGTTTGTCGTCTGCGGCGAAACGGGAGAGGACTATACCTGTGACACGGTTGATATAGACAGCGAAAAGGCGGGCTACGAGGCGGTCAAGCATCTCATCGGCGTCGGCGCAAGAAAAATCGTGTGCATGGGCGGCAATTACAAATCGGGCATACAGCGCATAAGAGGGTATAAAAAAGCTCTGGCCGAAGCGGGGATCGCCTTTAACGAAAGGCTGCTTTTCGGCGAGCTGTTCAACGATTATGAGGAGGGATATAAAAAGATAACCGAGCTGATGGCCGCGGGCGAAGCCTTTGACGGGATTTTTGCCTGCAATGACATTTTGGCGACCGGCGCGATCAACGCCCTTATCGCCGGCGGCAAAAGAGTGCCCGACGACGTGCGGGTGGTGGGCTTTGATGACCTTATCTTTTCGAGGATGTGCGCCGTACCGATCACAACCGTCAGACAGCCGCGTAAGGAAATGGGCGAAACGGCGTTCGAGATACTTTTCGAAAAGACAAAAAACAGGGACGCGGACGCGCGGCGGGTGGTGATCGGCCACGAGCTGATCATAAGGAAATCCACCGTATGAGCAGGGCTTTTTCAAAAAGAATCGTCAGGGCGGACGTGGCCGTCATAGGCGCGGGCGCGGCGGGTATCTGCGCCGCGGTGAGCGCGGCAAGGGCGGGGTGCAAGGTCGCTCTCATAACCGACCGCGCCGTCTTGGGCGGAAACGCGTCGAGCGAGATCCGCGTCAATCCCATGGGCGCGGCTTACGCGCCCTGGAACAGGTTTGCGCGTGAGACGGGAATCATGGAGGAGATTTTCGGCGAGGTTCTTTTCCGTGCGCAAAGGAGCGGCAAATGGTCCTGGTACGAGGTGGACGCGGTATATTTTGACCTCTTGTTCAAGGAAGAAAATATAACCCTGGAGCTCAACAGTTATATAAGCAAGGTCGAGATAAGGGACGGCAAAATTTTGGCGGCGGAGGGCAATCAGTCCCGCAGCGAGACCGTTTTAAGAGTGGAGGCAGATACCTTTATCGACTGCACGGGCGACGGCACCGTCGCTTTTTTGGCGGGCTGCGCGTATCGGACAGGCGCGGAGAGCCGGCACGAGTTTGACGAATTTTACGGGGCGGACGAGGCGCAGTCGGGCACGATGGGCACGACCGTATTATTTACCAGCAAAGTGACGGCGCACAAAACCGAATATACGCCGCCGGACTGGGCGCCGCGTTTTGACAGCCTGCCGTCGGCTTACCGCATAACGCACAGTATTTTTCCGACGGCGGACGGCAATTACGGCGGCTTTTGGTGGCTTGAGCACGGCGGCGCGCTCGACTGCGTCAAGGATGACAACGACATACTGCTGCATTTGCGAAAAGCGGTGTACGGCATTTGGGATTTGATCAAAAACAGCGGCCTCTACCCGCAAAGCGAATGTCACGAGCTCGATTGGATAGGCTATTTGGGCGGCAAGCGCGAGTCCCGCCGGATCGTCGGCGAGCACATCGTCACCTCGCGCGAGATCATGGCGCAGACCGATTATTTTGACAACATCGGCTTTACCGGCTGGCCGATAGACATTCACCCGAAGGACGGATATTTGGACAAGGGCTGCGGCTGTACGCATTATTGGCTCCCCGGACTTGCCAATATGCCGGCGCGGATGCTGATTCCCAAGGGGGTAGACAACCTCCTGATGGCCGGGCGGCACGTCAGCGCGACGCACTAGGCTGTGGGCACGCTCAGGCTGATATGCACGACGGCGGTTATGGGACAGGCGGCGGGCACGGTAGCCGCCCTGGCCTTAGCGCGCAAAACGAGGCCGATCGATCTCGTCAAGACCGATTTTAAGGCCGTCGAAACCGCGCTCCTAAAAAACGACCAGCGGATAGTCGGGCGGCGGCTTTTGTTAGAAAACGATCTTGCAAAAAAAGCGGCGCTTACCGTGTCGAGCGAAAATCCCGGCAGCGCCGAAAACGGCGAAAGCTTTCGGTACGCCGACAAGAGTACGGGCGTCATTATTCCCTGCAAAAAGCTGGACGAATTAGAGCTTTTGCTCTCGTCGGACGACGAGGTCGATATAACCGTCGATATATACCTAAACGACGACAACGAAATCAATTACCGCCCGACAGGCCTTTTTAAAAGCCTTGGCGTGCGGGTAGGGGATAAAAAGTGGTATAAGCTGCCCGTCGGGCTCAAAAACGCCAAGGGCGGAAAGGTATTTGCCGTGATCCGCCGGATGCCGCCCGTCCGCGTATACGGCGAAAAGGAGAGCTACGCGGGCTTTACCTCGTTTACCTTCAGCGGGGACGAATTAAAGTACGATACCTTTTTCGAGGTGATAAACAGCGATTATCAAACGCCCTTTACCGTATGCTGCCGCTATAGCGAGCGGGGCGAAAATTATGCCAAGGAAAACCTGACAAACGGCTATATCGCGCCCCACGCCGCGCCCAACGTCTGGGTGAGCCGCGAGCTGGGCGGCGACGGCGAATACCTAGAGTTCGACTTTAAAAAAGTCGAAAAATTCAACGAAATCGAGCTCGTTTTTAATACCGGCCTCAATATGAAAACGTTCAACAACCCGTCCATGAGCCGGGTGCCGCCCGAAACGGTAAAAAGCTATCGGATCTACACGGTGATCGGCGGGCAGGAAACGCTTTATTACCGCGACCGCGGCAACTATAAACGGTTTGTGCGCATCGCTAAATCCGCCTCGGCCGAAAAAGTAAGGATAAGCTTCGACCAAACGCACGGCTCCCGCTATGCGCAAGTGTACGACGTGAGGATCATCAGCGATTGAGTCGTTAGGCTTAGTCACTGTAATATATTAGTCGCTGTAATATAAAAAAGAAGGAGAATATGATTGTGAGAAAAACAAGGAAAATGATTGGGGCGTGTGTGCTGACGCTTGTACTGTCCATGCTGTCCCTGACGGCGGCGGTAAGCTCTCGGACGGCAAAAGCGTCGGGAGGCGGCGTTGTTTTCAACTTCGCAAACGGCACCGGCGGCTGGACCGTACCTCAAGGCGTGGACTATTACTTCGGCCGGGAGGCGATGCAAATCGTCGCGGGCGAGGCAGGGATGCCGCTGTACAACGATTCGCTGGCAATCGACGGCACGGATAAGGACACCTTAGTCGTCAAGATGAGAGTTGACGCGGCGGCTTTTACGGCGTCGGCCTTTACCGTCAACGGCGGCACGCCCTTTACGCTTGCCGCGGATATAACTGCGGGCGGTACGGGCTACGATTACTACACGTATACTTTATCCGGCGGCGCCTTTGCGGTTCCGTCCGTTACGTCGCTTAGGTTCGAGCCCGTGTCCGGCGCGGCGCCGGGCGACAAGGCGGCGATAGCGTTTATGGCGTTTTGTGCCGCCGCCGACCGGAGCGGGTATCAAACGGACGCCTACGATCCCGAGACCGACGACCCGACAAACAGCCTGCAAATACTCGACATGACCGAGGACAATTTATTCCCGAAAACGCCCAATAAAACGGTCACGGGCGGCAACCTGACCGCAGATTTGGTCATGAATAACGAAACGCCGCAACAGCCCGGATGGAGAGCGCAGGCGATATCGCTTGATCCGTTGGTTTCCGACGGTACGACGGGAACGATTGCGGCACGCGAGGACGGCCCCGGCGGAAGCAGCTACAATGTGCTCAACGTAAGCTTAAAAAAGGTTGACCCGGGGAGCGCTTTTAATCAACGGCTTACGCTGCATTATAACGGCGTTAAGGACGCAAACAGCCCAACGCTAAAGGGCGATTATATTGTCGCCCGGATATACTCGCCGGTTACGGCCAATTTACTCGGCGGCTTCAGTCCCGAGGTGGCCGCGGTACACGCGACGGGGACGACGGGAGTAGCGGGCATAAGGGTTTTTTATCGTGCCGATAATGATATTGAGCAACAGGCGACCAGCCAGATTATGACAGGTAAGGTGTTCGGCAACGGCGCCAACGTGTTGACCCAAGGGTGGAACATGGTCTATATTCCGTTGGCCCCCGCAATAAGGGATACCATTAACACGCTGCGTGTGGATTTGGGCTATCAAATAACATCGAAATTCGAGCAGGAAACCATTGACCTTCAACTCGATTGGCTTATGATCGGCGGCAAAAACGACGGGACCGACGCCAACTACCCCAAGGGCGTTTGGGATAAATACGCCTCCGCACCGCCCGAAGCGCCGATAGAGGTAGCGTCGGTTACCGTCTCGCCCGCGAGCGCAAGCATGGATACGGGCAGTACAACAAAATTGACCGCAACGGTTTTGCCTTCAAACGCGGACAACAAAGCGGTAACATGGAGCTCGAGCAACGAATCGGTAGCCACGGTCGGCGCGGACGGCTTAGTCACGGCGGTGGCGGCGGGCACGGCGACGATCACCGCAACGTCCGACGATAACAATTCGATAACGGGCACTTGTACGGTAACGGTTTCGGACGTTTTGGCCGCTTCGATTTCCGTCTCCGGTTCGGCTTCGATGATTGTCGGCGGGACGCAGACGTTAACGGCAACGGCACTGCCCGAAAACGCGACCAATAAGGCGGTAGTGTGGAGCACAAGCAATAGCGAGGTAGCCACGGTCGGCGCGGACGGCTCAGTCACGGCCCGGGCGGCGGGTGACGTGACAATAACGGCAACGGCGGCCGACGGCGGCGGTGCATCGGGTGATTTCAATATCGAGGTGACGGTCAGCGCGGTCAGTGTCGGGGGTGTGAGCCTAAACGGGTCGAACATGGTGTTGACAATCGGAAATACCGAAAGACTGACCGCAACGGTCTCACCCGGAAACGCGACCGATAAAACGGTAACTTGGAGCACAAGCGACAACAGGGTAGCCACGGTCGACGCGGACGGCTTAGTCACGGCCGTGGCGGCGGGTACGGCGACGGTCACCGTGACGACCGCCGACGGAGGCAAGACCGCAAGCTGTACGGTGACGGTCAGCGCGGTCAGTGTCGGGGGTGTGAGCCTAGACAAGCAGGGAATGACGCTGACAATCGGGAATACCGAAAGACTGACCGCAACGGTCACGCCCGAAAACGCGACCGATAAAACGGTAACTTGGAGCACAAGCGACAACAGGGTAGCGACGGTCAGTACGGACGGCTTGGTCACGGCCGTGGACGCGGGCACGGCGACGATCACCGTGACGACCGCCGACGGCGGCAAGACCGCAAGCTGTACGGTGACGGTCAGCGCGCCTGTGGTTGCGGTCACGGGGGTCACGATCAGTCTGGCGGCAAAGAGCTTGGAAATCGGCGGGACGCAGCCGTTAACCGCAACGGTCTCACCCGGAAACGCGACCGATAAAACGGTCACGTGGAGCACAAGCGACGGCGCGGTAGCGACGGTCGATGCGGACGGCTTAGTCACGGCGATGGCGGCGGGCACGGCGACGATCACCGTCACGACCGCCGACGGCGGCAAGACCGCAAGCTGTACGGTGACGGTTTCGAGCGTCGTTTCGGTTGCGGAGATTACCCTTTCGGACAGTACGGCGGCGCTCAAAGTCGGACAGACAAAACAATTGACCGCAACGGTCCTGCCTTTAAACGCGGCCGATAAAACAATAACGTGGCGTTCGAGCGACGAGAGCGTCGCCACCGTTGACCAAAACGGCCTCGTTACCGCGTTAAAGGCGGGTCTCGTGACGATAACGGCAGCCTCGTCGGACAACGCAAAATCGGCGTCCTGCGATTTTGACATCACGACCGATCAAGCGGACGAGACGGACGATGACCGCACGGGCTGCGGCGCGGCTGTTTCGGGCGCGGCCTTCGGCGGCGGATTCTTGACGCTTATTATACCGGGATTATTCCTGACGGTATGCCCGCTAAGAAAAAGAAAAGAAGGGATGCGATGAAGCTACAGGATTTTCAGATACGGGATCCGTATATTGTTTTAGAAAAGGATTTCTACTATATGTTCGGGACCGCGGGGAACGACCTCTGGGGGCAGGGCTGGGATTTTTCGATCTATAAATCGCCCGATTTAGTCGATTGGGAACGAATAGAAAATGTCGTTGAGCTGCCCGGCGATTTTTGGGCGGACAAGGAATTTTGGGCGCCCGAAGTCTATCGCCGGGACGGCAAATTTGTGATGTTTATGACCTGCATGAAGGACGGCCTAAACCGTGGTACGCACACCTTTGTTTCGGACGCCGTCACGGGGCCGTTTGTTCCCGCCGCGCCCCTGCCGGTGACGCCCCGCGAATGGATGTGTCTCGACGGGACGCTATACACAGACGAGGGCGGCGTGCCCTATATGGTATTCAGCCACGAATGGCTGCAGGCAGGCGACGGGACGTATATGGCCGCCCGCCTCAACGACAGCCTGACCGCCCTTTTGGAGGCGCCCAAAAGCCTGCTGGCCGTGCGAAAGACGGGCTGGTGCAACAAAATCAGCTTTAAGGGGGTCAGCGGGTATCCGTCCGACGGCCCGCAGATGTATACCTGCGCCAACGGCGATTTGCTGCTGCTGTGGTCATCCTTAGGCAAAAACGGATACTTTACCGCCACCGCCCGGTCAACGTCGGGCATTTACGGCCCCTTTAAGCCCGAAAAAATTCTCTACGACCGCGACGGCGGACACAGTATGATTTTTCACGATAAAAGCGGTAAAATGAAATTCACCTTTCACAGTCCCAACGATATACCCGGCGAACGCGCGGTAATCGTCGATATTATCGAAAAAAACAACGATTTGTTTGTCATATAACGACCAAGCGGTTTGACACAATAGACCCGTTCTAAAACCAATCATGATTGCTTTCAGAACGGGTCTATTATAAAACTGAAAAAAATAACAAAAAAATATGAAAATTTTAAAATTGGGGGTTGACAAACTAAAAAAGTCGTGTTAATATTATAGTGACCTAGGTAGTGTGGACACGAGATTTTAATCGGCCAATTTTTGATCTTCTTGCGTCGGTTTTCACGATTTTTTTTGTCCGTAGTTCCACTACGGCCTGCGAAAAATCGTTTCAACAGACACAAAAATCTCTAAAAACTTGCTCGATTGCACTCGTGTCCGCACTACCTAAGAAGCTTGCCGTTTGGGCAAGCGAATTTTTAAGGCTTTATGTTCACGAGAACATAACAATTTACAGACGATTGTTTGGTGCGGATAAAAGCAATGATACAATCGGGCAGGGAACGGGATAATGACGACAAGACAGGATGTAGCAAAAGCGGCGGGAGTTTCGCCGCAAACGGTGACGAGGGTGGTTCTTAACAAGGGCTATGTGTCTACCGAAACAAAAAGCAAGGTTGAAAAGGCCATCAACAAGCTTGGCTATATACCAAACAAAGTCGCGGCAAATCTTGTCGGGCAAAAAAGCAGGTCAATCGCGGTAATTTTGAGAGAATTGACAAATCCGTATTATATCCATCTTGTTGAGGCAATGATAGAGAGAGCGCAAAAATACGGTTGCGTCGTCGTATTGTTTAGGACGGACGAGGCGCATTTGGAGGATGTTTTAAGAGAAATCATTTCGCAAAGAGTGATGGGTGTTGTCAACATGATGTTTACGGGTTTGGCCGAGGAATCGTTAAAACAGCTTGCCGAGTACGGCATTGAGGGCGTGTTTACAGGAAAAGAAACCGGCTTTAAGTTTTTTATCGACTATAGCGAAGCCATGAAAACCGCCATGCAAAGCCTAAAGCAAAGCGGGATAAAAAAGCCCGCCTTTATTTCGGGGCTTAAGCCCGAGCTTTTTGAAGGCGACCCCAGAGTCAAGCTGTTTCAGGAGTATTACAAAATGCTTTGGGGCGGCGATTTGCCGATCATATTGCGCGGAAACTATCCCGAGCAAGAAAGCTTTGTTGTCGGCCGCTCGTTAACCGAGGCTTTACTTGATACTCACCCGCAAACGGACGCCATATTTTGCTTAAACGATATGATGGCGTTTGGCACGATGAAGGCAATCATAAGAAGCGGCAAACGGGTGCCCGAGGATATATCCGTAGTCGGCTTTGACAATATCCTCATGTCGGACTATTTTAATCCGTCGCTGTCCACAATAAGCGTGGATATCAAAAAAGAAGCGGAGTACTATGTGGACTATCTTGCGGGGACACTTGGGGATGGCGCACACGTAATAAAAGCGCAATATATCGAGCGGAAAAGCACTATCTAACAAGGCTGTTTTACATAACTTTATATGATTTGCACGCAATCAAGCCTATGTGTATACACGATATGTTTACGAGAACATATCTGAAGTATAAAAGAAAACAAGGGTTTAGCAAATTTAAAATGTATGGGGGTACATGATGAAAAACAAAAAATTATCGGTTATGTTGGGCGCGCTGCTGGCGGTTTGTCTGATGACGGCGGCGACTGTGAGCGCAACCGTCTTTGCATGCGCCGAGTTTACCGTCACGTTTAAGTCGGGAATAGGGATCGCCGATGTGACAGAAACGGTAGAAGAGGGCGGATTTGCCGCGGAAGCGCCCGAGTGGACTACGGCAGGCGATTTGACATTCTCATCCTGGCGGGATCAAGGCGGCAACACCGTAGCGGACCCTTTGGCAGTTGCAATAACCGGGGACACAACCTTTATCGCAAATTGGACGGTAAGCACGGTAAAAAAAGTGGACGCAACGCCTTGGAC
The DNA here is from genome assembly GCA_031255775.1 of Clostridiales bacterium. Lineage (GTDB taxonomy): Bacteria > Bacillota > Clostridia > Christensenellales > Pumilibacteraceae > JAIRRW01. The sequence continues at coordinate 742 of JAIRRW010000050.1, read as the reverse complement.
TGCCGCGCCCGACAAAAACGGTTGGGACACGATGTCAACAACGGACAACGGCGGCTATTTTGATTCCGACAATAATGCGCTTGGCAATATAGGCGCATACGGTCATTTTGTGCCAGGCGGCGGATATTCCGAAAACGGCGGACAATGGTTTGCAAATCAAAACGACCCCGCAAAAAATCTTGTTTCGCAAAACCTTATTTTAGGAAGTTTAATGAACTATAAACAATTAGACGTTTCTAAAGAGATTATTATTTATTGGTCGCAAGAAACCGCGGAGGGTTGGAGCGACGGCGGCAGATGGGCTTGTCTTAGCTTGCACGAAAGCGTGGAGGCCTCGTTAAAAACAGGCGGGTCCAATTGGAACGGCGCCTGGACCAAGCTGACTTTTAAGACGAGCAATTCGGCTGATTTAGCAAATTGGGGACAATATGCAAACTCTTTTACCTTTGTTGATAAAAATAATATTGACCGGGAAAAGAGCGGTACGGTCACTTATAAGGAAAGCGATGCGGCGACAAACGGTTATTTGACCGGGGCGGATCGTCTTCAAATATTTATCAGTGAGGACGGAAACGGCAACTATGCGGCATTAAACGGCTTTAAGTTTAGTGACCTTGCGGGTGTTAGCCGCAGTGACTTTCCCGAAGGGTACGCGTATCTCATGATTGGCTCAAGCGGCGCCACGACTTTTATAGCCGGCGTAGAAAACAACGCGGCAACCGAAAATACGGTTTCGTTTGAA
>JAIRRW010000130.1 GCA_031255775.1 Clostridiales bacterium | reverse complement strand
CTGTTTTTCATCTGATTTTTTACGCAAATACCTCTAGTATTAGCGACAAAATCAGCTAAAAAACATCTCAAATATCCGCTCGCACAAATGCTTATTTCTAAACTGTTTAACTATAAAATTTCGATACCGAGGAGGAAAAAACGGTATGACAATAGAAAAGGGCGAGCGTATCCTGTTCAACGGCGATTCGATCACCGACGCCGGCCGCGACCGCAACGGCCTGTATTCGCTGTCGGGCTACAACAAAATGATCGCCGACACGATCGACGGGACCCGGCCGGACGCCGGGGTTTCCTGCTACAACCGGGGCATATCGGGCGACCGGACGACCGACCTTTTGGCGCGGCTGGAGGGGGAGCTCAGGGAGCTTAAGCCCACGATGTTCAGTCTGTTGATCGGCATCAACGACGTTTGGCGCAAGTACGACTGCAACGACCCCACCCCCCACAGCGTGTACGCCAAAAACATGGACGCGATCTTTTCGACGGTCAAGGCCTATACCGACAAGATCGTGATTTTAGAGCCCTTTCTCGTCGCGACCGAGTCGGCCAAGCTCGCGTACTATGAGGATTTGATGCCCAAAATCGTCCTCTTGCGGGCGTTGAGCGCCAAGTACCGCGCCCTCTATATCCCGCTGGACGGCCTGCTTGCCGCGGCGAGCGTCGAAAACGGCGCCGCCCTCTATTCGCCGGACGGCATTCACCTCGCCGAGGCGGGAAACCGGCTTGTGGCCGACGCCTTTTTGAGCCGCGTGCGGGTTTGACGCGGCAGGGGACAACCGAAAAATCCGGCGCGGGGGCGGCGGCCAAGCCCGCTTTTTTGTCCGCGTCGGAATGCATCAAACGGTACAAAAAGCCGGGCGTCCGCTTTTGCGCGGCGGTCAGCGGCGGCGTCGATTCGGTCGTGCTGCTGCATTTTTTGCTGTTTCAGGCCAAGCTCGACCCCGCCTGCCTGCTGGTTTTGCACATCGAGCACGGGATACGCGGCGAGGCGTCCAAGGCCGACGCGCGTTTTGTCGAGTCGCTGGGCGCCGCCTACGGCGTGCCGGTCACGGTTTTGTCCGCCGATATTCCGGCGCTGGCGCGGGCGGAGGGCGTCGGGCTCGAGAGCGCCGCGCGCGACTTTAGGCGGCGGGCGTTTTCGGACGTCGTGTCGGAGGGCAAGGCGCGGTACGTCCTGACCGCCCACCATGCCGGGGATCAGACCGAGAGCGTCCTCCTGCATATGTTTCGGGGCGCGGGCCTAAAGGGGCTTGTCGGGATGCGCGCGTACGCCCCCCCGGTCTTGCGCCCGCTGTTAAACGAGACCAAGGCCGACATTTTGGCCTATGCCGCCTTTTACGGACTTAGCTACCGCGAGGACGCCACCAACGCCGACACCGGTTATGACCGCAACTATTTAAGAGAGGCGATCCTGCCCCTCATTCGCGGGCGGTGGGAGGTCGACAAGGCGCTGTCCGTCCTGTCGCTCTGCGCCGAGGAGGCCGGACGGTTTATGGACGAACGGCTGGACGATTCGCTCATCGTGTTTGAGGGCGATTCGGCCAAGATCGGGACGGCGGCGCTCCTGGAGGGCGGCGCGGCGGCGGCCGGCTACGTCCTGAGGGCGTTGGAGGGGCTAAACCGCACCGCCGACATCGAGCGCAAGCACCTCTTGGCGGTGGTGCGGCTGGCCGCGGCGCAAAACGGCAAGCGGATCGACCTAAAATACGGCCTCAGGGCGGCCAAGGAATACGAGTATGTCACGCTCTATACCGGGCGGGCGGCGGCGGCGGCCGAGGAGCTTCCCTTTGCGCCCGGCATGACCCCTTTCCTAAACGGCACGCTGACCGTTCGGGGGGCGGACCCTTTGGTCGAGCGGGGGCGGCTGCGGTTTGACGCCGACCGGATCCCGCCCGGCGCGGTGTTTCGGACGCGGCGGGAGGGCGATGTGTTTCAGCCCTTTGGCGGCGGCACAAAAAAGCTGAAGGAATATCTCATCGACAAAAAGATTCCCAAGCGGCTAAGGGACGGGCTGCCCGTTTTGGCCGTGGGCGCGGAGGTTTTGGCGGTGGCGGGGCTGGAGATCGCCGAATCGATCAAGCTGACCCCGGGCTCTCTCAACGTGCTGGAGCTGGAGTACGCCGAATGGTGAGCGCCCGCACAGCCGCGCCGCCCGGGTTTACGCGCCTGTACGGCCGCCGCGCGATCGAGACGCGCGTGGACGCCCTGGCCAAACGCATCTCCGCCGATTACGGGGCGGCGGCGGACGTCGTGTGCGTCTGCGCCCTCAAGGGCGCCGCGCTCTTTTTCGCGCGGCTTGTCGGCGGGTTGGCGCTGCCCCGTCTGACGCTGGATTTCGTCATGCCCCAAAGCTACCGCGGGACGGAGCGGGCGGGCGGCGTCCGGCTGGCTTGGGACGTTTCGCGGCCGGTCGCGGGGCGGCACGTCCTCATTGCCGAGGACATTGTCGATTCGGGATACACCGCCGCCTTTTTGCGCCAGCACTTTCGCGAAAAGGGCGCGGCGTCCGTCCGGCTGGCCGCCCTTTTGGACAAGCCGGGGGCGCGGCTGACCCCCGAAACCCCCGAATACGCGGCGTTTACCCTAAAGCGCAACGATTTTGTCGTGGGCTTCGGGTTGGACCTCGACCAAAAATATCGGCAGCTTCCGGCACTGTACCGGCTTGAGGCGGGGGGCGCGGACGATGGAACATAACCGGCCGGAATCGGCTTCGCCGGGCGGGTTGTCCCTCCTAAAGCCGGGCGAGCGTCTGGACGACCTAAAATACAACGGCCTGTCCCTCATTCAGGACCCGGGGCTGTACCGCTTTACCTCCGACGCGGTGGAGCTGGCCAACTTTGTCGAGGGCGGCGCCAAGGATTACGCGGTGGAGCTGGGGGCGGGCACGGGCGTGATCGCCGTCCTCCTGGCCGCCAAAAAGGGGATCCGGACGCTGGCGGTCGAGCTCCAACAGCCGCTGTATGACCAGGCCGTGCGCAACGTGCGGCTCAACGGCCTCTCCGCGCTGGTCGAGGTCGTCCGGGCGCCCATGCAGGAGCTGCCCGCCTTTTTTCGGGCGGGTTCCGCGACCGTCGCCGTCTGCAACCCGCCCTACCGCAAGGCAAACAGCGGCAAGGGGCAGGCGTCGGAGAGCCTCCTGCGCGCGCGCCACGAGACCGACGTCACCTTTCGCGAGGTCGCGGACGCGGCGGCCTACGCGCTCAAAGAGGGCGGCCGCCTGTACCTCGTGCATACCGCCGAGCGGCTGGCCGAGGTGATCGCGACGCTCAAAAGCCGCCGCCTGGAGCCCAAGCTCCTGCAAATGCTAAGCCCCGGCCGAAAAAAACCGCCCCACCTCTTTTTGCTCAAATGCGTCAAGGGCGCGCGCGAGGGGCTGACGGTCAAAAACGAACGGCCGATTGACATCACGGTTTAACGCTAACGGCGCTACCGCCTTCGCCAAAATGAAAGCGTCAGCACTCTTTTTCTTAAATCTTTTTTACAAAAACGACGTTTTTTGTAAAAAAGTGCCGTATCCCTCGATAAAATGCAAGCGATAGCGGCATTTTATCGAAAGCGGCAGCGTAACAGCGGGGAAAATTTCGCGCGGCAGGCGGGCAACAGGCAGTTCGTAGCGGCTGACCAAAAAGTGTGTCAGGCGGGCAACAGGCGGTTGGGGGGTGAGGGAGTGTACTACCCGTACACGCCCGAGCCCCCCGACTGCACGTAGCCCGCATCACGCGCTTTTTCGTCAGCCGGAGGAGGAGGAGGTATCATGTTATACATTGTTGCAACGCCCATCGGAAATTTAGCCGAGATGACCTACCGGGCGGTGGAAGTCCTAAAGGGCGTGGCGGCCGTCTATTGCGAGGACACGCGGCATTCGCGGATCCTGCTGGAGTATTACGGCATCAAAAAGCCGCTCGTCTCCTGCCAAAAATTTTCGGAGCGCGAGCGGACGGCGGGCATCGTCGCGCGGCTGGCCGCCGGAGAGGATCTGGCGCTGATTTCCGACGCCGGGATGCCGCTCGTCTCCGACCCGGGCGGGATTTTGGTGTCCGAGGTCGTCGCGGCGGGGCTCCCCTATACCGTGGTCAGCGGCCCCTGCGCGGCAGTCAACGCCGCGGTTCTGTCGGGCTTTGACCTCTCCGGCTTTCTGTTTGCCGGGTTCCTGCCCGAAAAAACCGTCGACCGCCGCCGCCTGGCGCGCCGCTACGCCGCGCTCCCCTGTACGCTGCTGTTTTATATTTCCCGCCATTCGCTCCACAAGGATTTGGCCTTTTTGCACGAGGAGCTGGGCCCCCGCCGCGCGGCGCTCGCGCGCGAAATATCCAAGCTGCACGAGGAGGTCGTGCGCTTTTGTTTGGGCGAGCCGCCCGAGGGACTGACGGTCAGGGGCGAGTTTGTGCTGGCCGTCGAGGGCGCGGCGGCGCAGACAGCCGATTTTGAGGGGCTGACGATCGAGGCGCATCTCGCGGTCTATGTCTCAAGCGGCCTCGAAAAAACCGAGGCCATGAAGCGGGTGGCGCAGGAGCGCGGTATTCCAAAATCCGAGGTGTATCGGGCGGTTTTGGCGAATACATCGGACAAAAACCGAAAAACAAGCAAAAGCGATAAAAAGTAGTTGACACAGGCCGCCGTTTTTGGTATCATGTCGTCATATACCCTATAGAATGCACGGACGGAATTATAGGCATCCCGATAGGCAGGCACAGAGAGCCGATGGTTGGTGGAAATCGGCGTTGACAGGGATTTCCGATCTCATTCCCGAGCAGACGGTACCAAGCGGCGTACGCGCCGGATAATACCGTACGGCGGCGCCGTTATCGCCAAAAGGTTGTTCCTTGCTGAGCGGGCCGGTTTCCGGCCAATTTGGGTGGTAACGCGTATCATATGACGGATTGATCAAAATCCCGATACGTCCCAAAGCGGCGGGGATTTTTTTGTTTTACGGGGTTTTTTGTTGCGGCAGGGGTTGGTTTTAAGGAGAACATCGCATGGAAAAAAGCATGGAAAAAAGGTACACGTTGTCCATTTTGGTGCAAAACAACGCGGGCGTCCTGCGCCGCGTCGCCAGCCTGTTTGCCCGCCGCAACTACAACATCGAGAGCCTGGCCGTGGGCGAGACCGAGGACGAGGCGGTGTCGCGCATTACCGTGGTGACGGTGGGGGACGAGTACATCGTCGAGCAGATCACCAGCCAGGTCGCCAAGCTGACCGAGGTGTACCGCGTCGAGATCATGGAGCCCGCAAACACGGTCTTTCGCGAAATGATGTTTATCAAGGTCAAGACGGGCAAAAACAACCGCGCCGAGATCATCGAGGTCGCCAATATTTTCCGCGCCCGCGTCATCGACGTGGCGACGACCTCGCTCGTTTTCGAGATCACCGGCGACGCCAAAAAGCTCAAGGCCTTTTTAGAGCTGATGGCGCCCTTTCATATCATCGAGATCGTCCGGACCGGGACGGCCGCCATTCAGCGCGGCGACAACCGTTTCCTAAATAGACCTGTTCTTGCAACCAATCGCGGCGGCTAACAGGTCTGACCCGTTCTTAAATAAGTAATCAAGTTACATAAGGAGTATAAAAAGAAAATGGCAGTGATGTATTACGAGCAGGATTGCGACTTTAAGCGCATCAAGAACAAAAAAGTGGCGGTCATCGGCTTTGGGTCGCAGGGGCACGCGCACGCGCTCAACCTGCACGAGTCGGGCGGCGACGTGGTCGTCGGCCTCTATGAGGGCTCCAAGTCCTGGAAAAAAGCCGAGGCCTGCGGCCTGAGGGTCATGACGGCGGACAAGGCCGCGGCTTGGGCGGATTTTATCATGATCCTCATCAACGACGAAAAGCAGGCCAAGCTCTATCGCGAAAGCATCGAAAAAAACCTCAAGCCCGGCAAGACGATCGCGTTTGCGCACGGCTTTAATATCCATTACGGCCAGATCGTCCCGCCAAGCGACGTCAACGTCGTCATGATCGCGCCCAAGGGCCCCGGCCATACCGTTCGCAGCCAGTACCGGGAGGGCAAGGGCGTGCCCTGCCTCATCGCGGTGGCGCAGGACGCGACCGGCGACGCGAAGGAGATCGGCCTTGCCTATGCCATGGGCATCGGCGGCGCGCGGGCGGGGGTGCTCGAGACCACCTTTAAGGAGGAGACCGAGACCGACCTTTTCGGCGAGCAGGCCGTGCTGTGCGGCGGCGTCACCGCCCTCATGAAGGCGGGCTTCGAGACGCTGGTCGAGGCGGGGTATCAGCCGGAGAGCGCCTATTTCGAATGTGTCCACGAGATGAAGCTCATCATCGACCTTGTCAACAAGGCGGGGCTTGCCGGTATGCGCTATTCGATCTCGGACACGGCCGAATACGGCGACTACATCACCGGCCCCAAGATCATCACCGACGAGACCAAACAGGCGATGAAGGGCGTCCTAAAGGACATTCAGGACGGCACGTTCGCCCGCGATTTCATTTTGGAAAACCAGTCCAATCGGCCGCACTTTAACGCCATGCGCCGACAGGAAGCCGCGCATCAGGTCGAAAAGGTGGGCAAGGAGCTTCGGAAAATGATGAACTGGCAGACCGAGATAGAAGAAAAATAACGCAGGTCGTGTTGACACGACCCGGAAAAACTTTTTAGAGGAGGTTAAAAAGTCATGAAAAACATACTTATCTTTGATACGACGTTGCGGGACGGCGAGCAGTCGCCCGGGTGCAGCATGAACCTGCACGAAAAGCTCAAAATGGCCGCACAGCTCGACGCGCTGGGCGTGGACGTCATCGAGGCCGGCTTTGCGATCTCCTCCCCCGGGGATTTCGCGGCGGTCAAGGCGATCGCCGGCGTCGTCAAAAACGCGGGCGTGGCCTCGCTGTCCCGGGCGCTCAAAAAGGACATTGACGCCGCCTGGGCGGCGATCAAGGACGCCAAAAAACCGCGCATCCACATCTTTTTGGCGACCAGCGACCTCCATATCGAGTATAAGCTAAAGAGCACGCGCGAAAAGGTGCTGGCGCAGGCGAAGGACGCCGTCGCCTACGCCCGGACGCTGTGCGGCGACGTGGAATTTTCCGCCGAGGATTCGTTTCGATCCGACAGGCCCTTTTTGTACGAGGTGCTGGCCGCGGTCATCGCGGCGGGGGCGGCCACCGTCAACACGCCCGACACCGTGGGGTACGCCCTGCCGCAGGAATTCGGCGAATTTGTGGCCGGGATCCAAAAAAACGTCAGGGGCATCGAGCGGGTGGTGCACTCGGTGCACTGCCACAACGATTTGGGGCTGGCGGTCGCCAATTCGCTGGCCGCCGTCCAAAACGGCGCGGCGCAGGTCGAATGTACGGTCAACGGCATCGGCGAACGCGCGGGCAACGCCTCGTTGGAGGAGATCGTCATGGCGCTGCACACCCGCAAGGGCTATTTTGACGCGGGTTTTTCGCTCGACACCACGCAAATCTTTAAGACCAGCAAGCTGCTGACGGCGCTCACCGGCGTGCGCGTCCAGCCGCACAAGGCCATTGTGGGCGAAAACGCCTTTGCGCATGAGGCCGGGATCCACCAGCACGGCGTGCTGCAAAAGCGCGAAACCTACGAGATCATGACGCCCGAATCCATCGGCCTGACCAAAAATAAAATGGTTTTGGGCAAGCATTCGGGCAAGCACGCCCTCAAAGACCGCCTGACCGATTTGGGGTTTTCGGTGACCGACGAGGAGCTGGGCGACATCTTCGAAAAGTTTAAGGTGCTGGCCGATCGGCAAAAAAACGTATCCGACCGCGACATCGAGGCGCTGGCGCAGAAAAAAGCGGTCAGCGTCCCCGAGAGCTTTAAGCTGGTGCGCTTTGTCACCAACGTCGGCAACACCATCACCACCACGGCCGCCGTCACCCTGTTAAACGAGCGGGGCAGGGAGAAAGAATGTGTCACGTCCTCCCCCTACGGCCCGATCGACGCGGCGTACAAGGCCATCAATAAGCTGGTGGGCGGCGACGGCTTTGAGCTGGACGACTTTTTGATCGACGCGGTCACGGGCGGCACCGACGCGCAGGCCAAGGTCACCGCCAAGATCCGCAGCGGCGAGCGGGTCTACAACGGCCACGGCGTCTCGCTGGACATCGTGGACGCGGCCATTCGCGCCTATATCTCGGCCATCAACAACATGATCTACGACAAGGAGGCCGCCCGTGGCGCAAAAAACGAAAAGAGTTGATATATTTGATTCGACGCTTCGGGACGGCGCGCAGGGCGAGGGGATCTCCTTTTCGGTCACCGACAAGCTCAACATCGTCAAGGCGCTTGACAAGCTGGGCGTCGCCTATATCGAGGCGGGCAACCCCTTTTCTAACCCCAAGGAGCTCGAATTTTTCGAAAAGGTCAAGGGGCTCACGCTAAAAAACGCGCGGCTGACGGCCTTTGGTTCCACCCGCCGCCGCGACGCCAAGGTGGCCGAGGACGGCAACGTCAAATCGCTTTTGGCCGCCGGGACGCCGGTCTGCGCGATTTTCGGAAAGGCCTGGGATTTCCACGCGACCGAGATCTTAAAGACCACCTTGCAGGAAAACCTCAACATGATCGACGAGACCGTGTCGTTTTTGAGAGAAAACGGCCGGGAGGTGGTGTTTGACGCCGAGCATTTTTTTGACGGCTATAAGCACAACCCCGCCTACGCGATCGAGGCGCTAAAAAAGGCGGCGGCGGCGGGCGCGTCCACGCTCTGCCTGTGCGATACCAACGGCGGCTGCTTCCCCGACGAGATCGAGGCGATCGTCAAGGCCGTCAAGCAAGCCGTGCGGGGCGCGGCGCTGGGCATCCATACCCACAACGACGCCGCCCTTGCCGTCGCCAATTCGTTGATGGCGGTGGGCGCGGGCGCGACGCAGGTGCAGGGGACGCTCATCGGCATCGGCGAGCGGACCGGCAACGCCAACCTCTGCGAGATCATCGGCAACCTTCAGCTAAAGCGCGGCTACCGCTGCATCCCGCCCGAAAACATGTCCGGCCTCTGCGCGGCGGCGCACGCCGTGGCCGAGATCGCCAACGTCCGCCTCAATAAGTTTATGGCCTACGTCGGCAAGAGCGCGTTTGCCCACAAGGCGGGGATGCACATCGACGGCGTGCACAAGGCGTCCGCCGCGTTTGAGCACGTCGATCCGGCCGCCGTGGGCAACGGCCGTCGGTTTTTGATGAGCGAGGTGGGCGGCCGAAGCTCGATTTTAGAAAAGGTGCAAAAGCTGGACCCCACGGTGGGCAAGGACAGCCCGGTCACCAAGGAGCTGGCCGAGGCGGTCAAGGCCCTCGAATACCGCGGCTATCAGTTTGAGGGGGCGGAGGCCTCCTTTGAGCTCCTGGTCCGCAAATATTTGGGCGCCTACAAGCCCTTTTTCAAGCTGGAAAAGTTTAAGGTGATCGCCGAGCAAAACACCGGCGAGGCGTACGCGCCCGCGACCGCGCTTGTCAAGGTGTCGGTGGGCGGCAGCGTCGAGCTCACCGCAGCCGAGGGCAACGGCCCGGTCAACGCGCTGGACATCGCGCTCCGCCGGGCGTTAGAACGGTTTTTCCCCCGCCTTAGGGAGTTTAAGCTCACCGACTATAAGGTGCGCATCCTGGACAGCCGCGAGACCAGCTCGGCGGTCACCCGCGTCCTCATCGAGTCGGGCGACGGCCTCGAAACCTTTAATACCGTGGGGGTTTCGCGGGACATCATCGAGGCCAGCCTGTTGGCGCTGGTCGACGCGATCGAGTATAAGCTGACCAGGGATCAAGGATAATCAAGCATCTTCTGTTTCTATTTGGAGGAATTACATATGGCAATGACAATGACGCAAAAAATTCTGGCCGCGCACGCCGGCCTGTCCGAGGTCAAGGCGGGGCAGCTCATCGAGGCCAAGCTCGACCTCGTGCTGGGCAACGACATCACCGCGCCCGTCGGGATCCGCGCGTTCAAAAAGCTGGGCAAAAAGGCGGTGTTCGACCGCGACAAGATCGCGCTGGTGCCCGATCACTTTACGCCCAACAAGGACATCAAGGCCGCCGAGCAGTGCAAGTATATCCGCGAATTTGCCCGCGAATACGCCGTTACCAACTACTTCGAGATCGGCGAGGCGGGCATCGAGCACGCGCTCCTGCCCGAAAAGGGGCTGGTGACCGCCGGCGACGTCGTCATCGGCGCGGATTCGCATACCTGTACCTACGGCGCGTTGGGCGCGTTCTCTACGGGCGTGGGCAGCACCGATATGGCCGCGGGCATGGCCACGGGCGAGGCCTGGTTTAAGGTGCCCGCCGCGATCAAGTTTACCCTCACGGGCAGCATGAGCCGCTTTGTCAGCGGCAAGGACGTCATCCTCCACATCATCGGCAGGATCGGCGTGGACGGCGCCCTGTACAAGAGCATGGAGTTTTCGGGCGATGGGCTCAAAAACCTTTCGATGGACGATCGGCTGTGCATGGCCAACATGGCCATCGAGGCGGGCGCCAAAAACGGCATATTCGAGGTGGACGACAAGACGCTTGCCTACATCAACGCCCATTCGGCCAAGCCCTACACGGTCTATCGCGCCGACCCCAACGCGGCCTACGACGCGGTCTATGAGATCGATTTGGGCAAGATTCGGCCGACGGTCTCCTTTCCGCACCTCCCCGACAACACGCGCGCCATCGACGACGTGGGCGAGGTGGCCATTGATCAGGTTGTCATCGGCTCGTGCACCAACGGCCGTATCGAGGATATGCGGGCGGCCGCCGAGATCCTAAAGGGGCGCAAGGTCAAAAAGGGCGTGCGCGTCATCATCATTCCCGGCACGCAAAAGATCTATCTCCAAACCATGCACGAGGGGCTGGTCGACATCTTTATCGAGGCGGGCGCAATCTTTTCGATGCCGACCTGCGGCCCCTGTCTGGGCGGCCATATGGGCGTCTTGGCCAAGGGCGAACGCGCCGTGTCCACCACCAACCGCAACTTCGTCGGGCGCATGGGCCACCCCGAATCCGAGGTGTATCTGGCCAGCCCCGCCGTAGCGGCGGCGAGCGCGGTTATGGGGAAGATTTATAATCCCGAGCTATTATAAAATCGAGCTAAAATCGATATAGGGCGCTTGATGCGGGCTACGTGCGGCCGGGGGACTCGGTTGCGTACGGGAAGTACGCGCCCTCGTGGATAAAGCACCTGTTGCCCGCCCGAAGCACCCTCTCTCGATTTTGGCTGTTTCCGTCGTATCAGAAAAAGGAGCAACAAACATTATGAAAGTACAAGGTAAAGCATTTAAATACGCCGACAACGTAGATACCGACGTCATTATTCCGGCGCGGTATCTCAATTCGTCCGATCCCGACGAGCTAAAAAAGCACTGCATGGAGGACATCGACAAGGATTTTGTCGATAGGGTCGAGCCGGGCGACATCATCGCGGCGGGGAAAAACTTCGGCTGCGGGTCGTCCCGCGAGCACGCGCCCATGGTCATCAAGGCCTGCGGCGTCTCCTGCGTCATCGCCGAGACCTTTGCGCGGATATTCTACCGCAACGCCGTCAACATCGGCCTGCCCCTCCTCGAATGTAAGGAGGCCGCCGACGCGATCCAGGCGGGCGAGCGGGTCAGCGTTGACTTCGAGGCCGGCCTCATCAAAAACGAAAACACCGGCAAGACCTACCGCGCCGAAAAGTATCCGCCGTTTATGCGGCGGATCATGGATGCGGGGGGGCTGGTCGAATACATTATCAAAAAATAACACGAGCTTTGCCATATACGGCGTGATGCGGGCTACGTGCGCCGTGCCGCCTTGGTTGCGTATCAGAAATACGCGCCCGTCGGCGGCACGGCGCCTGTTGCCCGCCTGACACCGCATCTGACAAAGCTCACCCGCAGTTAAGCAAAAAAATCACAAAATCTAACCACAAACAGGAGAATAGCGGCTATATCATGAAATACCACATTGTAACCGTATCGGGCGACGGGATCGGGCCCGACATCATTGACGAGGCAAAAAAGGTTTTACACGCGCTTGGCCAAAGGTTTGGCCACAGCTTTTCGTTTACCGAGAAGGACGCGGGCGGCATTGCCATTGACCGGCACGGCTGTCCGCTCCCCAAGGATACCGTGGACGCGGCGCGCGCCGCCGACGCGGTGCTCTTAGGCGCGGTGGGCGGCCCCAAATGGGATCATCTGGGCGGCGACCGGCGTCCCGAAAAGGCGCTTTTGGGGCTTAGGGGCGAGCTGAACCTGTTTGCCAACCTGCGGCCCGCGGTCCTGTTTCCGCAGTTAAAAGAGGCCTGCCCGCTGCGGCCGGAAATCATCGGCAGCACGCTGGACATTCTGATCGTGCGCGAGCTTACCAGCGGCATCTATTTTGGGGCGCGGGGACGCAACGCCGAGGACAAGTCGGCCTATGACACGCTGTATTACAACGAGGAGGAGATCGAGCGGGTTTTGCGCGTCGGCTTCAACGCCGCAAGACTGCGCGGCAGCCGCGTGACCGTCGTCGATAAGGCCAATATTTTGGAGACCTCCCGGCTGTGGCGCGAGGTGACGGCGCGGGTGGCCAAATTTTATACCGACGTCGAGTATTCGCATATGTACGTGGACAATTGCGCCATGCAGCTCATCAAAAACCCGCACCAGTTTGACGTCATCGTCACCACCAATATGTTCGGCGACATTCTGTCCGACGAGGCGAGTATGCTGACGGGTTCGATCGGGATGCTGGCCTCCGCCAGCCTCGGCGGGTCGTCGTTCGGGATGTACGAGCCCATCCACGGCAGCGCGCCCGACATCGCGGGGAAGGACCTTGCCAACCCCATCGCCACCGTGCTCTCCGCCGCCATGATGCTCAAGTATTCGTTTGCCCTAGACGAGGAGGCGCGCGCCGTCGAGGACGCCGTCAATAAGGCGCTCGATTCAGGCTACCGCACGGCCGATATTTACAGCGAGGGCTGCAAGCGCGTCGGCACCAGAGAAATGGGACGGCTGATCGCCGACGCGATATAGATTTTTCGAAGGAGTTTTCGTGGATTTTATGAAGGTTTATCTAAACGGCAATTTTGTAGACGAGGCGGAAGCCAAGGTTTCGGTATTCGATCACGGCCTCCTGTACGGGGACGGCGTATTCGAGGGGATCCGCGCTTACGGCGGCCGCGTCTTTCAGTTGGAGGCGCATATCCGGCGGCTGTTTGCGGCGGCCAAGGCGATCGATCTTGCCGTGCCGATGTCCAAGGCCGAGCTGGCGGCGGTGGTCACCGGGACGCTTGCGCGCAATCGGTTGACGAGCGGCTATATTCGGCTGGTCGTCACGCGCGGCAAGGGGGATTTGGGGCTGTCGCCCGCGACCTGCAAGACGCCCAGCGTGATCTGTATCGCCGCCGACATCACGCTCTACCCCAAAGAAATGTACGAAAAGGGGATGCCCATCGTCACCGCCTCGGCGCGGCGCAACAACGCCACCATCGTCGATCCGCAAATCAAATCGCTCAATTACCTCAACAATATTCTGGCCAAGATCGAGGCCAACCGCGCGGGCGTGCCCGAGGCGCTCCTCCTGACCGATAAGGGGATCGTCGCCGAGTGTACGGGGGACAATATCTTTATCGTGACGGACGGCGAGGTCTGGACGCCGCCCATTCATGTGGGGATACTCGACGGCATCACCCGCCGCGTCGTCATCGGGATCGCGCGGCGGCTGGGCTACACCGTCCGGGAAAAGGAGTTTACCCTCTTTAACCTCTATAGCGCCGACGAATGCTTTTTGACCGGAACCGCCGCCGAGGCGATCGCCGTGACAAGGGCCGACGGGCGCGTCATCGGCCAAGGGGTCAGCGGCCCCGTCACCAATCGGCTTTTGGCGGCCTTTAGGGAAGAGGTGTTGAAGCCGGAAAACGGTATGCAGATTGGGTTGGAGAAATAAGGATGAAAAGCGACCACATCAAAAAAGGCCTGGATAAAACCGCGCACCGCTCGCTCCTAAAGGCGTTGGGGTGGACGGAGGACGATATGGGGCTCCCCGTCGTCGGCATCGTCAGCGCCAAGTCGGACATCGTGCCCGGCCATATGCACCTGGACACCCTCGTCCGCGCCGTCAAGGAGGGCGTCAGCCAGGCGGGCGGCAAGCCGGTGGAGATTCCGGCGATCGGGGTGTGCGACGGCATATCCATGGGGCACGGCGGCATGAATTATTCGCTTGTCACGCGCGAGCTCATCGCGGACAGCGTCGAGTGCATGGCGCGCGCGCACGCCTTTGACGCCCTTGTCCTCGTCCCCAATTGCGACAAGATCGTCCCCGGCATGATGATGGGGGCGCTTAGGGTCAACGTTCCCACAATCGTCATCAGCGGCGGCCCCATGTTAAAGGGGCGGCTGCGCGACAAGGACATCAGCCTGACCGATATGTTTGAGGCGGCGGGCGCGTATCGCAGCGGCAGACTGACCGACGCGCAGCTAAAAGAATGTGAGGACAACGCCTGTCCGACCTGCGGGTCGTGCTCGGGCATGTTTACCGCCAACAGCCTCAACTGCGTGATGGAGGCCGTCGGCATGGCGCCTCCCGGCAACGGCACGGTTCCGGCCGTGTACAGCAAGCGGCTCCGCATGGCCAAGGAGGCGGGGATACAGGTCATGCGGCTGTTTGAGCGCGGCCTCAAGCCCCGCGATATTTTTACCGAAAGCGCGCTCAAAAACGTCATTGCCGTGGACATGGCGCTGGGCTGCAGCACCAACACCGTCCTGCACCTGCCCGCGCTGGCCAAGGAGGCGGGGCTAAGCCTGCCGCTGTCGCTCTTTAACGAGTTTAGCGAAAGGACGCCCAACCTGTGCAAGCTGGCCCCGGCCGGCCGCCATTTTATGGAGGACTTGGACTTTGCGGGCGGCGTGTACGCGGTGATGAACCGCCTCTTAGGCCTCGGCCTGATCGACCCCACGCCCATGACCGTCACCGGCAAGACCGTGGGCGAAAACGTTCGGGGGCATTCCGTGCTGGACGATACCGTCGTGCGGCCGACGGATGATCCGTACGCAAAAACCGGCGGGCTGGCGATCCTGACCGGAAACCTCGCGCCCCGGGGCTGTGTGGTCAAGCGGTCGGCCGTCGCGCCCAATATGCTCAAAAATACCGGCATCGCCCGGGTGTTTGACAGCGAGGACGCCTCGATCGAGGCGATCAAGGCGGGCAGGATCAAGCCGGGCGACATCGTCGTCATTCGCTACGAGGGGCCCAAGGGCGGCCCCGGTATGCGCGAAATGCTGATGCCGACGGCGACCATCGCGGGCATGGGCCTGGGCGAGAGCGTGGCGCTCATCACCGACGGCCGATTTTCGGGGGCGACCCGGGGCGCGTGCATCGGGCACGTCTGTCCCGAGGCCGCGGACGGCGGCCCCATCGCGCTGGTCGAGGACGGGGACGCCATCGCCATCGATATGAACGCCTATTCTATCCGCTTGGAGGTGCCGGACGACGAGCTCGCCCGCCGCCGCAAGGCCCTAAAGCCAAAG
>JAIRRW010000085.1 GCA_031255775.1 Clostridiales bacterium | reverse complement strand
GACACGTTGACAAATTCACAGGCTTTCGAGCTGTGCGGAACCGAAAAACAGGAGGCCGCCGCGGATTCTCCCGTTGCGGACGCGCTATTTTCAAAACGCGCCAAGACCGCCTTTGCCATTAAATTTTTAAACGAGAGCGTTTTTGAGGCCAACCGTACGGCAAAAAAAAGTCCGGCGGCGTTTTTGGGCTATAAAAAACAAAAGGTCAGCGACAGCCGCAAGCTGATCAAGACCTCCGACCTGATTCGGTGCGCCAGGGACGAGGCGGACATTTTGCGGATGGCGGACGCGCTGCAGGCGCTGAGCTTTCGGCGGACGGCCGTCCGCGCCGAGCTGGTCAAGCTGCTTGCCGAAAATAAGGCCCTGCACCCGTACTACGGCTGTTCGCTGCCCTTTTCGGCGGCCGGCGTCTCGCGGGACGTGACCGTTTTGATCGCGGGCTTTTCGGGCGCCGTTTCTAAAAAGAAAACGCGCGTGTTGGACGGCCTTGCGGCCGCTTACGAATTTTTTGAGGGCATACGGGGCTGTAGCGTCGCGGCCGTCTGCCTGCACGAGGACGCGGCGGCCGTCCGTTCGGCGCTGACCGAGGCGGGCTTTACGTTGACCGCGCGGGACGACGGCATGACGGCGGCGACGCTGATCGAGCGGGGCGAGACGCGCATACGGGAGCTGCGCGCCGAGTCCGACCGACTCCTGTTTGAGATCGTCGGGTTTTTAAAGCATATGACGTCGTTTAAGACGCTGTACGACAGCCTGAGCGCCGAGCTCGAAAAACAGGCGGCGGCGGACGGTTGCTTTTCGACGGGCGAGACGTTTTTGATCGAGGGCTTTGTCCCGGCCGACCGCGTCGCCGTCCTGACGGATATGCTGGAGGAAAACGCGAAGGATCTGGTCATGAGCTGCGAAACGGTGACCGAGGCGGACGCGCCGCCCGTTCTTTTGCGCAACAACCCGATCGTCCGGCAATTCGAGCCCGTCACCAATATGTATTCGCCGCCCGGCTATTACGAAAAGGACCCGAACTGGCTGATGGCCGTTTTCTACTTTTTGATATTCGGGCTGATGACCGCCGACATCGGCTATGGGCTGGTCATGATTCTGGCGGCGGTGTTTGTCGTAAAATTGACCCGGATGGAAAGGAGCGTCAAGACCTTTATGACCATGCTGGGGCTGTGCGGCGTGTCCGCCGTCGCTTGGGGCGTACTGTTCGGCGGTTTTTTCTCCATCGAGGGACTGCCCGTGTTTTTGTTTAGTCCCATCGACGCGCCCGAGGCGATGCTGGTTTTGTGTATGGCGGTGGGCGTCGTGCATATTTTGGCCGGCTTTGCCTTTCACGCCTACAATCTGGCCAAAAAAAAGGCGTACGGGGCGGTCGTTTTTGACGTCTGCCTGTATTTTGTCCTGTTCGCGGGGCTGGTCATCGTCGCGCTGGATTTCCTGCCCTCGCTGATGCGCTCCCTGCCCGATCTAAGCCTGCCCGGCTGGCTCTCCACGACGGGGATGATTCTCTTTTTGGCGGCGATCGGCGGCATCTTTTTGACCTACGGCCGCAGCCGGAAGGGGGTTTTTAATAAATTCTTGGGCGGCTTTGCCGGGCTGTACGGTCTGATCAACCTGTTTTCGGACATCCTTTCCTACGCGCGGATCTTCGGGCTCGCCTTGGCGGGCGCGGCCATCGGGCAGGCCTTTAACGAGATTTTGGGCGGGATTTTCGGCATGGGCATTGCCGGGTATGTGCTGGGCGGGCTCTTGGCCGTCGTCATGCACGCCTTTAACCTCGCCATGGGCGTTTTGAGCGCGTACGTGCACAATGCCCGCCTGCAATTTTTGGAGTTTTACGGCAAATTTTATACGGGCGAGGGGCGGTTGTTTCAGCCGCTGGGCGGCCGGACAAAATATATCCGCTTTGAGTGAGATATGCGGTCGATCGAATGAGCGCGGCGATGACGCCGCTTCAGATATAAAAACAAGCAATGTACGGAGGAATGTATGAACGTTTTCAGTGTAATGTCAGCCCTGTTCGCTAGCGTGAGCGGGATCGCCCTGGAGGGCGACGTGGCGCCGGAGGTCATCGTCAATAACGGCCCCGCCTACGCGGCGCTCGGCGCGGCGATCGCCATCGTGCTTGCCGGTATCGGCTCGAGCATCGGCGTGGGACGCGCGGGACAGGCTTCGGCCGGACTGTTGTCCAAGGACCCCAGCAAATTCGGCAGCTGCCTTGTGTTGCAGCTCTTGCCCGCGACCCAGTGTATCTACGGCTTTGTTATCGCGTTTATGACGCTCTCGGGTGTCAGCGGGATCGAAACCACCGCCGAGGGACTTAAAAAAATGATCTTTTGTCTGCCGATCGGGATCGTGGGCTTGGTGTCCGCGATTTATCAGGGGCAGGTCGCGATCGGCGGCATCAACCTCGTCGGAAAGCAGGAGGGCACGTTTGGCCGCGCGATGACCATGGCCGCGATGGTCGAGTTTTTCGCGATCCTGTCCTTTGTCGTTTCCATCATGGGCGTCAACGCCTAGCCTATGGACGCAAGAGAGGCAATATTGGCGGCGATCCGGCAAAAAGCCGCGGATAAGGCCGCCGCGATCGTACAAGAGGCCGAGGACGCGCGGACGAAAGCGCTGGCGGAAATAGAGGAAAAAGCGGCGGCAAAACGCGCCGCCGTCAGGTCCGACGCCCAAGCGGAGGCCGCCGTCCTTTTGACAAACGGCCGCATCCTGTCCGAGCTGGACGCCAAAAAGGAAACGCTGATCCGCGTACAGGCCGAAGCCGATCGGATCTATCAGGCCGCCGCGTCAAAAATCTGCGGAATGGCCGACGACAAATATCGGACGTTTATGCGGGAGCTGGTCGTCAAAAACGCGGAGGACGGCGACGCCGTTATGGTCGCCGCCCCGGATAAAAAACGCCTTGACGCCGCCTGGCTTGCCGACGCGGCCAAAAGGGCGGGAAAAAGGCTGACGCTCTGCCGGGAGACGCACGACGGGCAGGGCGGCGTGCTCTTGGTCGGCGGCGTTTATGACAAGGATCTACGGATCGAAGAGCTGGTCGCGGCGGCGCGGAGAGAGACCGAGCCCGCCGTCATGGCTATGCTGTTTAATAGGTCGACAGAGCCGCAGGACAAGCCGAAAAAAAGCGCGGGAAAAGGAAAGAAATAAATGGCGGGAAGCAGGATCTATTCCAACGCCGTCGCGCAGTATATGAGCGGCAGGATCTTGGACGGCGAGCAGCTAAAGCGCTTGGCCGACGCCGCGTATTTTGACGCGCTTAAAATGCTGTTTGATTACGGGTACGGCGAGGGGCTGTCGATCGAGAACGCCGACATCGATACGCTGATCGACGCGGAGCTCAACGCGCTGATCGCCTTTGTCTCCGATTATGCCGGAGACGCGGTGTTAAAACGGGTCCTCACCGATAAATACCAATACGTCAACATCAAGGCCGCCTATAAGCAAAAAATGTCGGCCGTGCGCGCGGCGGCGCTCTTTCCGGCCTTTCGAGGGGCGTACGAGGCCGTCCTGTCCGGCGATTACGGCAGCCTCTATCCCGAAACGGCGGAGACGCTGACGGCCTTGGACAGGGACGCGCAGCAGGCGCCGCTGACCGCAAGCGCCATCGACGGGGCGCTGACAAAATGCTATTACGCCGGGCTCACGCGGCCGGTCAAAAATCCGCTGTACCACAGCCTGCGGCGGTATCTAAAAACCGAGATCGACTACAAAAATATCGCGAGCGCCTTCCGTTGCCGGGCGATCGGTTTGACGCCCGCCTATCTGCGCGAACAGCTGATCGCGGGCGGGACGCTCGGCGGCGAGATGTTGGAAAAGGTTTTGACGGATTTGGCGGCGTTTTATCAGGATTTGCCCGCGGACTTCGACGAGGCCGCCGCGATCTTAAACGGCGGGGTGGGGCTGTCGGCGTTCGAGCGCGAGATGGATCGGCTTTTGTATGACGAAGCGGCCAAAAACAGCGAGGACATGACGGGCGCCAAGCCCTTTATCCACTATGTTGTGGGGCGGGAGATCGAGCTAAAAACGGTGCGGATGATCGTCACCCTGATCAAAAACGACGCGCGGGGCGAGATTGCGCCGCGCCTTAGGAGGCTGTCATGAACCGAACGGGCAAGCTGGCCGTCATCGGCGACAACGACAGCGCGTTGGCGTTTCGGGCGGTCGGCGCGGAGGTCTTTGCGGCGGACAGTCCGGCGGAGGCCGAGCGGACTTTGACCGAGCTGAAAAAGGGCGGTTATGCGGTCGTGTTTATCACCGAGGATCTGGCCGCCGGGATGGAAGCGGTTTTGCGCGAGCTAAAGACCGCCGCGTACCCGGTCGTCATTCCCATTCCGGGCATTGCCGGCAGCAACGGGTATGGGCTAAAAAATGTTAAAAAAGACGTGGAAAAGGCGGTCGGCGTTGACATCGTTTTCAATACGGACGCGCACAAAGCAGGAGAGAAGCAGTAGCTATGAACGGTAAAATCATCAAGGTATCGGGTCCGCTGATCGTGGCGGAGGGCATGGAGGACGTCCGTATGTACGACGTCGTACGCGTCTCCAAGCAGCGGCTGATCGGCGAAGTCATCGAGCTTAGGGGCGGGCTTGCTTCCGTTCAGGTCTATGAGGAAACCAGTATGCTCGGCCCCGGCGAGGAGGTCGTGACGACCAACGCGCCCCTGTCCGTCGAGCTGGGCCCCGGCATCGTCGAGGGCATTTTTGACGGCATCCAGCGCCCCCTAAGCAGTCTGGCCGCGCTGTCCGGCGATCGGATCGAACGGGGCGTGGAGGTGTCCGCGCTCGACCATAAAAGGAAGTGGGCATTTACCCCCAAGCTCAAGCCCGGCGCCCATGTCACGGCGGGCGACGTGCTGGGCGTCGTGCAGGAAAACGAGATCATCGAGCACCGCATCATGGTGCCGCATCCCCTCTCCGGCGAGATCGTCAAGCTCGAAAAGGGCGATTTTACGCTGGATGATACGGTCGCCGTCCTAAAAACCGCCGACGGCAGGGAAGAAAAGCTCACCATGCTCCAGCGCTGGCCGGTTCGGCGGGGGCGCCCCTATGTCCGCAAATTGTCGCCCGATCAGCCGCTTGTCACGGGACAGCGGGTCATCGATACGCTCTTTCCCATCGCAAAGGGCGGCGTCGCGGCCGTGCCCGGGCCGTTCGGCTCCGGCAAGACCGTGGTACAGCACCAGCTCGCGAAATGGGCGGACGCCGATATGGTGGTCTACATCGGCTGCGGCGAACGCGGCAACGAAATGACCGACGTTTTAAACGAGTTTCCGCAGCTAAAGGACCCCAAGACCGGCCTCCCTCTAATGAAGCGCACCATCCTCATCGCCAACACCTCCGATATGCCGGTGGCGGCGCGTGAGGCCAGTATCTATACCGGGATCACGATCGCCGAATATTTCCGCGATATGGGCTATTCGGTGGCGATCATGGCCGATTCGACCTCCCGCTGGGCGGAGGCGCTCCGCGAGATGTCGGGCAGGCTGGAGGAAATGCCGGGCGAGGAGGGCTACCCCGCGTATCTCTCCAGCCGTCTGGCCGAGTTTTACGAGCGCGCGGGCATCGTCGAGATCGCGGGCAGCACGACGCGGATCGGGGCGATCAGCGCGATCGGCGCGGTGTCGCCTCAGGGCGGCGATATGTCCGAGCCCGTCTCGCAGGCCACGCTGCGGATCGTCAAGGTGTTTTGGGGGCTGTCCAGCGCGCTGGCCTACAAGCGCCATTTTCCCGCGCTGGACTGGCTGACCAGCTATTCGCTCTATTCCGACCGGTTGTCCGACTGGTACGAGGCAAACCTCGGCCCCGGATTCAACGTTTGCCGCGCCGACGCCATGCGTATTCTGCAAGAGGAGGCGCGTCTGGACGAAATCGTCCGGCTTGTCGGGGTGGACGCCCTGTCCCCGCGCGACCGCGTCACCATGGAGACCGCCAAGTCCATTCGCGAGGACTATCTGCACCAAAACGCGTTTCACGAGACCGACACGTATACGCCGCTAGAATCGCAGTCCCGGATGCTCGAGCTGATTTTGAGCTGTCACAAGCTGTCGGCCGAGGCGGTGGATAAGGGCATCCCCATCAAAAAGATCATCGCGCTGCCGGTGCGAGAGGCGATCGGGCGCAGTAAGTATATCGGGAAGGATACCGGCGGCAGGTTTGACGAGATCGCCGGCGAATTAAAGGCGCAGTTTGCCGCGCTCATGGAGGGCTAACGCATGGTCAAGGAATACAAGACGATCCAAGAGGTCGTAGGCCCGTTGATGCTGGTCGGGGGCGTCGAAAACGTCCACTATAACGAGCTGGTCGAGATTCGCCAGCAAAACGGCGAGATTCGGCAGGGCAAGGTGTTAGAGATCGACCGCGACCGCGCGTTGGTGCAGCTCTTTACCGGCAGTCAGGGGCTCAAAATATCCACGGCCAAGGCGCGGTTTTTGGGGCGCAGTATCGAGCTAAAGGTGTCGGAGGATATGCTGGGACGCGTTTTTGACGGCATGGGACGCCCCATCGACGGCGGCGCCGAGATCGTCGCCGAGCGCGAGGTGGACATCAACGGCGAGCCGATCAACCCGGTCATGCGCGACTATCCCGACGAATTTATCCAGACGGGCATATCGGCCATCGACGGGCTCAACACGCTGGTGCGCGGCCAAAAGCTCCCCGTGTTTTCGGCCTCCGGCCTGCCGCACGCCAACCTAGCCGCGCAGATTGCGCGTCAGGCCAAGGTTTTAAACGCCGATTCCAAATTTGCCGTCGTGTTTGCCGCCATCGGCATCACCTTTGAGGAAGCCGAGTTTTTTATCGGCGATTTTCGAAAGACCGGCGCCATCGAGCGCACCGTTTTGTTTATGAACCTCGCAAACGACCCGGCCATCGAGCGTATCGCGACGCCGCGTATGGCGCTGACCGCCGCCGAGTATCTGGCGTTCGAAAAGGGGATGCACGTCCTCGTCATCATGACCGACATCACCAACTACGCCGAGGCGCTCAGAGAGGTGTCCGCCGCGCGTAAGGAGGTGCCCGGACGCCGCGGCTACCCGGGCTATCTGTATACCGACTTGGCATCCATGTACGAACGCGCCGGAAAGATTCGCGGCAAGGAGGGCTCGATCACGCAGATCCCGATCCTGACCATGCCCGAGGACGACAAGACGCACCCCATCCCGGATCTGACGGGGTATATCACCGAGGGACAGATCATTCTCTCCCGCGACCTCTATAAGCGCGGGCTCAATCCGCCCGTTGACGTGCTGCCCTCGCTGTCCCGCCTAAAGGATAAGGGCATCGGCAAAAACAAGACCCGCGCCGACCATGCCGACACCATGAACCAGTTGTTTTCGGCGTACGCCCGCGGCAAGGAGGCCAAGGAGCTGTCGGCCATTCTCGGCGAGGCCGCTCTGACCGAGATCGACTTGGCGTACGCGAGGTTTGCCGAGGCGTTCGAGCTCAAATATATCGCGCAGGGCTTTTACAAAAACCGCACCGTTGACGAGACGCTGGACATCGGCTGGGAGCTGTTGCGGCTGCTGCCCAAGTCCGAGCTCAAGCGGATCAAGGACGAGTATATCGCGGCCTATTACGGCGACGGGGAATAGCGTATGGCAAGACTGGCTGTCAACCCCACGCGCATGGAGCTGCGCCGTCTAAAGGATCGTTTAAAGACGGCGGCGCGCGGGCACAAGCTCTTAAAGGATAAGTCGGACGAAATGGTTCGGCAATTTTTGGGCTTTGTCCGCGAAAACAAGCGCCTGCGGGAGGAGATCGAGTCGGATCTAAGCGCCGCCCTGCGCCGCTTTATGCTGGCCAAGTCGCTTTTCCCCACGCCCGACATCGAGCAGACGTTTTCACTGCCCGCCGTCAGCCTCCTCATCAAGAGCAACGTCAAAAACGTGATGGGCGTCAATGTCCCCGACCTTAGGATCGAAAAGCTCAGCGACGGGACGCCGCTGCCGTACGCGATGGCCGCGACCTCCGGCGACATGGACGACGCGGTGCTGGGGCTTTCCGCGCTCCTAGAAAAGCTGTTGGCCTTGGCCGAGATCGAAAAGACCTGCAATATGCTGGCCGACGAGATCGAAAAAAACCGCCGCCGCGTCAACGCGCTCGAATATATCATGATTCCGCAGCTCAACGAGACCATCCGCTATATCGTCATGAAGCTGGACGAAAACGAACGCGGCGACCTCACCCGGCTGATGAAGGTCAAGTCCATGCTCGAAAAAGGCAACGGCGCGGACAAATAGTGGGTTGATTTCAGGAGCAAAAATGCTTGCCGGCAAGGGCATTTTTGCCCGTCTGAACCGCACTCTTTGTCGCGCCGAACAACCCGCTATTTGTCACACGGAATGGGCAGACCCGGCTTTACATAATAGGTCGTCTGTCCCGTATAGGTGACCCGCCCCGGCTGTGCGCCGGGGATTTTTTTGACGTTTTTGATCCGTGTGCAGTCCACCGGCGCCTTGTCCGCCTGATAGGCCTTGGAGTAATACGCGGCAATCGCCGCCGCGGCTTGGATGACCGATTCGGACGGGTTTTGCGCCCCGATCACCACGTGCGCCCCGTGAACGTCCTTGGCGTGCAGCCACAAAAAGCCGCCGTCGCTCGTCTTTAGGAGGCGGTCGTTTTGAAGGTTGTTTTTGCCCGCCGAAATTTTTACGCCGTCGACCAGATATTCGTAGGGCGGCGGGAGTGCCCGGCTCCTTCCGCTTCCCTTCCGCTTGGCCGCGGCGAGTAGGCCCGCCCCCGCCATTTCCCGCTCCAGCTCGTCAAGCTCCTCCCGAGATTCCGCCGTCCGAAAGCTGACCGCCAGCGACTCCAGATAATCGGTTTCCGCCGCCAGCGCCGCCAGCTGGTCCCGCGTTATGACGGCCTCGCGCTTGCGCTTGGCGTACAGCTTATAGTGCGCCTGCGCGTTTTGCTGCGGCGTCCTTGCTCTGTCCAGCTTGATGCGGCGTTTTTCGCCCGTATAATAGTCGTCAACCAAAATTTCGCTATCGGTTTTGCCGATCCGATAGAGGTTGGCCGTGATGAGCTCGCCGAGCACCCGCTCGTCCTCGCTGTTTTGCGCGGTCAACAGCCGCTCCTCAAAGAGGACGCGCTTTTTTTGGTTGCGGGACAGCTTTTTGTTTAGGACGGCCGCCAGCGCCTGCTTGCGCCGGTTAAAGCCGCCGCCCGCCGATTTTGCCGCCATCACCCGTTCGACCGCGTCGTTCATGCTATCCGCTATCGTGTAGGTCCTGCCCGAATAGCGGTAAGGCCGGCAAAAAAATTCGATCGGCGTACCCGTCTCGTCCGACAAGAGCGCCGGGACGGCGGGCGTCTCGTACAGGGCGGCGAGCGCGTCGGCCAGCCCCCGCGCGTCGGCGGCGGAGAGCGTGGGCGGAACCGTGCCGCCAAAGGCCGTAAAAATGGCTTCCTTGACGGAGGCGGGCGCAAAACCGGCCAAATTCGACAGGGTTTTTTCATAGAGCGCGTCGCCGGGCAGGTCGGTCAGCCTTGCGGCTAGAGCCGCGCGGTCGTCCGGCGTCAGCTTGTCCGGCTGCCTCGCGGGGGGCAAATAGAGGGCGCCGGGCAGGACAAAACGCGCCGCGTTTTCGCCTAGCGGAATGTGCCGGACGCAGTCGGTTATCCTGCCGCCGCCGTCCGTCAAAATAAGGTTGGTCTGGCGGCCGACCAGTTCGAGGTATAAAGCGTAGGATTTTTCAAAGCGGAGCTCGTCCTTACTCAAAATGTCAAAACGGATGACGCGTTCGTAGGGGAGGGTGTCGATTTTTTGGATGACGCCGCCGCCGATATGCTTTCGCGCGTGCATCAAAAAGGAGAAGGGCGCCGGCGGGCTCTCAAAGGTACGCTTTGTCAGATACGCCCCCGGCCTTGCGGGCGCGGCGGACAGCACAAGCGCGTGGGTTTGCCGGTTTTTGCCGACGTAGAGAATCAGCTCCTCGGGCGAGGGCATCGCGATCCGTTCGATTCGGCCAAAGCCCAAAAGCCCGTCGAGCGCGGCGGCGATGTGGTGATAGGTCAATGCGTCGGTCGGCATGATAGATGCGCCCCCTGTCTTTAGGTCAAAAAAAAACACTTCCTAAGCTAAGTATAGCGGGTCGTCGCCGATTCGTCAATCGACGGTAAATATTTTATCACCGCTCAATTGTCCGCTCCAAAAAAAATTGACAATGATTCGCAAAATATGCTATGATACCATGGTACGCTATTTGTACAAAGGTTAGGGCGTGTCCGCACGACCCGGATACTACGCGGAGGAATAAAAAGGGAATGACGTATACCATCGAAGAGGTTAAGGGCGGGGTCAAACTGGCGTTTGATTTAAATGCGGAGGAATGGGAAAGCGAGCTCACCAAGGCTTATCACAAAAATAAGGGGAAGTATAACATCCCGGGCTTTCGGAAGGGGCGTGCCAGCCGCAAGCTGATCGAGAGTATGTTCGGGGGCAGCGTGTTTTTTGACGACGCCTTTAACGAGGGCTTTTACGGCGCGTATCGGCAGGCGCTGATCGACCATCCCGAAATTTTTCCGGTGGACGATCCCAAGGTCGATCTATCGGGCACGGCGGGCGGCGGGATTCAGTTTACCGCCGAGGTGACCGTCAAGCCCGAGGTGACGTTGGGGCCGTACAAGGGGCTAAAACTTGATAAGGCCGAGTACCCCGTCAGCGAAAGTGATGTCGAAAAAAAGCTGGAGACCCTAAGAGAGGACCATGTCCGCAGGGTGGAGGTGACCGATCGACCCGTACGGGACGGCGATACCGTCAAGCTCGACTACGCGGGCCGGATCGGCGGCGACGCCTTTTCGGGCGGCACGGCCGAAAATCAAGAGCTGGTGATCGGCAGCGATTCGTTTATACCGGGCTTTGAGACGCAGGTCATCGGGATGGCCGTGGGCGAGACAAAGGACATCCAAGTCACCTTTCCCGAGGACTATCACGCGGACGACGTCAAGGGCAAGGACGCGGTGTTTACCGTCAAGGTTTTGGGCATCACCGAAAAACAGTATCCGACCTTGGACGACCGCTTTATTCAGGACGTCAGCTCGTTCGACACCCTTGACGCCTATGTGGCCGACGTCCGCGCGGCCTTAAAGGCCGACAACGACCGCAGGGCCGACAGCGAAAACGAAAACGCGCTGATCGAAAAGGTGGCCGAGGGCGCGGCGGTGGAGCTTCCCGACTGCATGATCGAAAGCCAGCTGGACTACTTGGTGCAGGATTTCGAGACCCGTTTAAACTATATGTACGGCGGGATCAAGCTGGAAAATTACCTCAAATATACCGGCAGTAATATGGCGGATTTTCGGGCGCAGCGGCGCGCGGACGCCGAGCGGGACGTCAAGATTCGGCTGACGGTAGAGGCCGTCATCAAGGCCGAGAGCCTGACCGTTACGCCGGAGGAGCTGGACGCCGAGATCGCAAAAGTGGCCGAAAAGTCCGGCAAAACCGCCGAGGACTATAAAAAAACCGCCGAGGACCGTCAGCTGCAATATATCGAAAACGATTTGCTGATGGGAAAGCTGATGACATTCTTAAAGGAAAACAACACCCTGGCGCCCGCGAAAAAGGCGGCGGCCAAGGCAAAACCGGCCGAAAATCAAGAACAGGCCAAGAAGCCCGCGGCAAAAAAGGCGGCGCGGACAAATTCCGACTAATTCGGACAAGGTCCGCATGATGAGATCAAAAATTCGGGCATATACTAGTATAGCGTCCGGCAAGACAGGTATAATTAAGGGAGGACAGTCACCTATGATCAAGAATAATTTGGTGCCGATGGTGGTCGAGCAAACCAACCGGGGCGAGCGTTCGTACGACATCTATTCGCGTCTTTTGGAGGATCGCATCGTCTTTTTGACCGGCGAGGTTCACGACGTCAGCGCCGATATCGTGATTGCGCAGCTCATTTATCTCGAGGGCAAGGACCCCGACAAGGATATCAGCCTGTATATCAACAGCCCGGGCGGCAGTGTGACGGCGGGCATGGGCATTTACGACACCATGAACTATATCAAATGCGACGTCAGCACCATTTGCGTCGGCATGGCGGCCTCCATGGGCTCGTTTTTGCTGTCGTCCGGCGCCCGGGGCAAGCGGTTTTCGCTCCCCAACAGCGAGATCATGATCCATCAGCCGATGGGCGGAGCGCAGGGACAGGCGACCGACATCGCCATACAGGCCGAGCACATCCTAAAGATCAAGGCGCGTATGAACCGCATTTTGGCGCAAAATACCGGCAAGAGCATCGACCGGATCGAAAAGGATGTGGATCGCGACAACTATATGTCCGCGGAGGAAGCGTTAAAGTACGGCCTGATCGACCGAATTTTCGACAAAAGGTCATAAAACAGGAGACCATTCACTTGATAAATAAAAGTTTAGAGCCGAAATGTTCGTTTTGCGACAAGGCACAATCGCAGGTCAAGCAGCTGATCACCGGTCCCAACGGGATCAATATTTGCGATGAGTGTATCGAGCTTTGCAACACCATGATCGAGAGTGAGGAAAAAGCGCAGATCGACGAGGTCGCGCTCCCGACGCCGCGGGAGATGACGCAGCAGCTGGACGAATATATCATCGGGCAGGAAGAGGCCAAGCGCGTGCTTTGCGTCGCCGTGTACAATCACTACAAGCGCATCGGGTTCAACAAAAAAAGCGCCTCCAAAAAGCGCCCCAAAAAGGCCGAGGACGACATCGAGCTCAAAAAGAGCAATATTTTGATGCTGGGTCCCACGGGCTGCGGCAAAACGCTGTTGGCGCAAACCCTGTCCCGCATTCTCAACGTGCCCTTTGCCGTTGCGGACGCCACGACGCTGACCGAGGCCGGTTATGTCGGCGAGGACGTCGAAAACATTCTGTTAAAGCTGATCCAAAACGCCGATTTCGACATTGCGCGCGCACAGCGCGGCATCATCTATATCGACGAGATCGATAAGATCGCCCGAAAATCCGAAAATGTCAGCATCACGCGGGACGTTTCCGGCGAGGGCGTCCAGCAGGCGCTTTTAAAGATCGTCGAGAGCACCGTGGCCAACGTGCCGCCGCAGGGCGGGCGCAAGCACCCGCAGCAGGAATGTCTGCAAATCGACACCACAAACATCCTGTTTATTTTCGGCGGCGCCTTTGTCGGCTTGGACAAGATTGTCGAAAAGCGGCACAACAAGGCGGGGCTCGGGTTTGGCGGCGACGTCAAATCGGCCAAGGAAATCAAGACCTCCGAGATTTTAAAAAACATTCAGCCGCAGGATTTGATCAAGTACGGCCTGATCCCCGAATTTATCGGCCGCGTACCGGTCACCGTCAGCCTGACCGCGCTTGACGAGGACGCCTTGGTCAGGATTTTGACCGAGCCCAAGGACGCGCTGGTCAAGCAGTATGTCAAGCTGTTGGAGATGGACGGGGTGGAGCTAAAGTTTGAGGATGACGCGGTTCGGGCAATCGCGCACCGCGCCATCGAGCTGGATACCGGCGCGCGCGGCCTTCGATCGATCATGGAGGAGTGTATGCTCTCCACCATGTTCGAGGCGCCCAGCGACAAGGCCATCAAAAAGGTCATCATCACCAAAGAGACGATCGTAAAAAGACAAGCCCCCATCCTCGTACGCGAAAGCAAGGCCGCCAGCGCATAAACCTAAACCGCCCGCTAGAAACCGAAAAAAATAGATACCTTTTCGCGTCATCAGAAACACATTTCTCATTTGGTTGTTCAACATTTTGTTTGTTTTATTGATAATTTGCCGCAACATTGCCATCCCATTCCCACGCTATAGTTCTGGTAAGTTAATACCGTTACCAATATTTCTATCATAATGTTGACTTGTTTCTGGTGTATAAGTTAATATGGATACACCTATTACTATTAAGCTATACTATAAGTTCTACTATTAAACAACCAATAATTCCCCCAACAAGGCATCCTTCTGGACCTGCTTACATCACCGGGGTTATTTAAACAATAAGCGTAAAGATTTAGTCCATTGATTAGCTGCGGACCGGCATAGCCAATATCATCAGCGCCGTTTTCGATTGCTTTAATTTCATAATCACCTCATGTGCCATAGGCGTACTTGCCCAATACGGTTCCGCACCCGGATTTTTTTATATATCATACCGAGAATGGGCGGATTCGGCGCATAGGCAATGTTTTCTCTAATGAATTTTATCGCAACCGATTACCGACATCTCTTTTTGCAT
>JAIRRW010000016.1 GCA_031255775.1 Clostridiales bacterium | reverse complement strand
GAAACCTGCACTTTGCAAAGGCATAAGCGTAAATTGCCGAGGTCAAAAGGCCCACGACCGACGCCGGAATGACAATGATAAAGGTATTTAGAAAGGCCTTGGCGAGCGGCGGCACCTTGGTCGGGTCTAGGACCTCCTTGTACCCCTCTATACTCACGCCTTCGCTAAAAAACCACGAAAACGGCGCCATAGACTCGCCCCTTGTCTTGAGCGATGTAAGCACAACGACCGCAAAGGGCACCAGAATAATGAGCGACAACAAAACAAGCAAAGCGAATATGACACACTTTGATACCTGCGCGTTCCGCTTGGCGCTCCTGATTTTTGTCGGCTTTTGCCGCGCTTTTGCCGTATCAGTCATATTTCACCCAGAACTTTGCCATTAAAAAGTTCAAAGCGGTAATCATCAGGATCATGACGCCCAAAATCAAGCTCGTCGCACTCGCCATACCCATTCCCTGCGTGATAATGTTGTTCGTAAACATCTTGTACAGATAGTAAACAATCGTGACCTCCTTGCCGGTGGCGGTCAGATTGTTTGTCATGACATGATACCTTGCAAATTCCTGCAAGGCGGCGATCAGACCCATCGTAAAGAGATAGAAGGTCACGGGACTGATGCCCGGCCAGGTGATGCTCAAAAATTGTCTGGGTCTTGACGCGCCGTCGATCTTCGCCGCTTCGTAATAGACCTTGGGCACATTGCCCAATGCCGCAGTAAACAAAATGATATTAAACCCAAGGCCGCCCCATACCGTCATGATGATCATGCTTTGCCAAAAATATTTGACGTCGGTTACCCACCCGATCGGCTGTCCTTTGGAATCGGTGATGCCCAAAACGCCGTTTAAAAAGCCGTTGATGAGTCCGCTGTCGGTGTTGTACATCCATTTCCACATGGTAGTCAGCGCGACGGCGCTACAGGCAAACGGAATAAAAAATATCGTGCGGAATATTTTGGTGCCGGCCAGTTTTTTATTGAGCAGTATGGCGATGAGAAGCGACAACAGCAGCGTGATGGGAACGGACGTCGCCATGACAAAGGTGTTGATGATGGCTTCCCTAAATTTTGCATCCAAAAAAACGGTCTTATAATTGTCAAGCCCAACGAACAGGCTGTTGTCGAAAGAAAACCCCCTGATTTTCATCGTACTCATAACGATTGCCATGAGCATCGGGGCAAGGCCGAAAATGACAAACCCGATGATAGGCGTCAAGGCCATGCACAGACACACGGCGCTTTCCTTCCTCGCCCCTCGCTTCTTTTTTCCGATAGCCGCAACACTGCTCATTGTATTCTCCCCATTCAAGCCAAAGTCGGCGTTTGGTACCTGGCCAGCGCCACATTGGTAGCGTCTTGGACCGTATTGAAAAATGTTGTCAGATCCATGGTTCCGCCGCGAACGGTGGTGTTGAGCGTGGGCGCCCAATACTCAATCCAAGAGTCGTCCGGCAGAAACGCCCAGTCGCCGGGGCCCTGCACTTCCGCCGCCCTTAAAAAGATCGCCGCGTTTGCCGGTTTTTGATCGGATTGCAAAAACACCTCCGAATTCGCGATCGATTTTTGGTTGGGAATATTAAAGCCTGTGAGAGATTGCGCCGTTTGCCCCTCGGGTCCCGCCAAGTACTCGATCAGCTTCCACGACGTGTTTTTCAACACCGATTTCGAGTTGATGGCCAGCCCGACGCTTCCGCTATGACCCGCTTCCACGCCCGTTGCGGCTCTTGGCAGGGGCGCCACATCCCAATCAAAGGCGGGGGGCGTCCTGCGCAAAACAGCCGTCGTCCAACGCCCGTCCACAAGCATGGCGATGCCGTTGGATGCTCCCCCCGCGCGGAACCTGCCCACCTTATCGGACTGCGGCGGGGGCGTGATGGCAAGCCCGCTCATTCCGTTTCCGTCAATGTTGGTATTGGTTCTCGGCTGCGAAAGCTGGACAAAATGCGCAAACGCGTCAAACTGACTGGGCATCAACTGGTTTGTCTGCGGGTTTCTGAGTTGTGTCCTATCCCCGAGCGTAAACTTCCAAACGTTGTCATTCTCGTCGAATTTTACGCAGTTGCCGCCCACGCTCCATCCGTAGTTAAACCACCATTCGGTATAATATCCCCAACGGGTCGGCGCTTGACTGTTGTACGCGTTGTCCCTAGTCAATAGCTTGGAAAGAGCCACCGTTTCCTCCCAGGTCATCGGGATGCGGTTGTTGAAAATTCTTTTCATTCCCGCGGCCTTCATCGATGCGACGGTAACGTTCATATCTTCGACCGTGACGATATTGCCCGCACCGTTGACAAGGAAAAAGCCTCTTGCAGGATAATTTTTGGAGTTTGCCGTGTTATAGGCCGCCAACTCCTCCTCGAAAACGCTTATTTCCGAGACGTCAACATCGGCATTCTGCATGGCGGTACGGTTGTAATAGATGACCGTAGGGCCGATGTCCTTAGGCAGCGCGTACAGCGGATCACCGGGTCGGCTCTGCACGGCAAGCGGGTCGTATCTATAACGCTGCAACGCGCTGTCCCATATGTCATCCGGGTCAACGATCGTGCTGGTGGCAAGATAATCGTCCAACGGGCTTGCGTACCCTTGCGTGATCCATTGCTTGGCATCGCCGTCGCCGATGTAAAATACGTCCGGCCCCGACCTGCCCGCCAACGCGATATGCGTGGTCTGTTCGTATTCGGCCTGACTCTTGTTTGAATACACGACCTCTACGACGCCCCGGTACTCCTCGTTGAATTTCCTCACAAGCTCGGTAAAAACCTCGCTTTCGGTCGCATCGCCCCAACCCCAAAAATTGATTTTGGCAACCTCCAGCGGCGTACATATCCGGCAATCGACTCTCGGCAGGCCATGCTCGCAGTATGTGGCTTCTCTTTCACATTCCGCGCAAGCCCGGTCTAGGTGTATGCCGTGTTTGCAAGCGGTGCCGCATTCATAACAGCCGTCGACAATCGATTTGCCGTGCACGCAAAAATTTTCGGCGGCCACAGGTGTTTTACACGCGCTCATACAACCGACAGATAAAACGACCGCCAATGCGCAAAGCGCAATTCTAAAAAAGGTCTTTCTCATCATTCCATCTCCTCTCTATTCAACTTTTATTGACTATTGACGTGCTTTAAAAACCGGTGCCACGGTTTTGCCCTTTACCAAGCGGGGCGTCTGCATCTTGTAGGCTTTCTTTTCGTCGATATTTTTCATTTTTAGCAGCATGACCTCGGCGGCAATATCCGCCGTGTACTCCTTGCCGGTGTCCACCGAGGCAAGGCCGACCGCAAGCGGAAAATGCGATTCCACATAGTCATAGCCGATTACGGAAACGTCCGAGGGCACCTTTAACCCCATTTTTTCCAGCTCAAATATCACTGCGTAAGCCAAGAAGTCGTTGTAACAAAAAATCGCCGTAAAATCAAACCCGTCCTTGACCTTCGAGAGCAACTCGTCCGCTTCGTCGCCGTCCTCGCCGAGAACAAGAATGTTTTTCGTAAGATCCGTTATGCCGCGCTCGTTCATCGCCGTTACAAAGCCTTTCAGCCGTTGGTCAAAGCAGGACACACCCAAAGGGCCGGACAGCATCAAAATGTTTCTGTGTCCGCAGTCAAGCAAATACTTGGTCGCGATATAGCCGCCCGTAACGTCGTCGGTCGTAATGCTGTCTATCGTGTCGCCGCTTCCGGAATTTCTGCCCAACAGCAACAGATAAACGCCGCACATGTCGATATTTTTTTTGATGTCCGCGCCGACGTCTAAAAAGCTGATGATGCCGTCGACATCCCTGCTCAAAATGTCACGGGCCACGTCGGCGCTCAAACTTCGCTCCTTGTTGCTGTCCGTAAAAATGATCAGGCTGTAATTGTTTGCGTATAGCTTTTTATGTAGAAAATCCGTTACGATCGAATAATACGGATTGATGTACTGGTCATAAACAATGGCGATTGTTTTGGTCTTTCCCGTGCGGAGCTGACGCGCGCTCATCGACGGAATATACCCCATCTCGGCAGCCTTTTCTCTGACGACCTTTTTGAGCGGACGCGAAATATCGGGCATGTCCTTTAATGCCCGTGACACAGTGTTGATCGATATGTTCAACTCCTTTGCTATGTCTTTCAGTTTACAAACCATTTTGTCCTCCGCAAAGTTACATTAACATTAATGTAAGCGTGTACACGAATACCTAAAAACAAATCCGCCTCCAAAATGGTCTACATTAGCGTTAATGTAGAATCGTATCTTGATAATATCACAAGTTTAACCGCTTGTCAATACCCTTTTTAAAAAAAATTGCAAATTCAGAAAATTGGCAAATTCTTTTCGGGAGCGCATTGTAAAATGAAAGGCAACAGGGAATAAAAAAAGATTCATAACCGTGAATCTTTGATAGAATTATGGTAATAAGTCTTATCGCGCGTCGTAGCCGCTGACTGTTTTTAGGGTTGGTTGGGGGGATTTAGGAGGTCGGGGCGGTTTTTGCGGGTGATTTTGAGGGCTTGTTCGCGGCGCCAGGTTTCGATATTTTTATGGTGGCCGGACAGGAGGATTTCGGGGACCTCGAGGCTCTCAAAAACCTGCGGGCGGGTATATTGGGGGTATTCTAAAAGCCCGGCGGTAAAGCTCTCGTCGTCCAGAGAGCCCGGGCTGAGCGCGCCTTCCAGCTGGCGGATGACTGCGTCGCACAGCACCATTGCGGGCAACTCGCCCCCGGTGAGGACATAGTCGCCGACGGAGATTTCCTCGTCGATATACAGGTCGATCACGCGCTGGTCGACGCCCTCATAATGGCCGCAAAGCAGCAGCAGCCGCTTGTTGTCTTTCGCCAACGCTTTGACGCGCGGCATGGACAACACCCTGCCCTTGGGCGAGAGGTAGACGCGGTGCGCCCGATGGTCGGGATCGACGGCCTTGACGGCGTCGGCGATGGGCTGGGGCGTCATGACCATGCCCGCGCCGCCGCCAAAGGGCTGGTCGTCGCATTTTTCGTGGCGGTCCTTTGAGTGCGCGCGAATATCGGTGATGACGATCTCCACCACGCCCTTTTGCTCCGCCCGGCCGATGATGCTTGACCTTAGCGGCACAAACATATCGGGGAAAAGTGTGAGAATGTCAATCCTCATAGATGCCGACCTCGGAAAAAATTTTGCCGTCCAGCACGATCCGCTTATTTTCGGTATCCACCGATACCGCCAGCTTTTTTAAAAAGGGGAAGCGCGCCGTCCG
This sequence comes from Clostridiales bacterium, assembly GCA_031255775.1. Lineage (GTDB taxonomy): Bacteria > Bacillota > Clostridia > Christensenellales > Pumilibacteraceae > JAIRRW01. The sequence goes on along the minus strand of JAIRRW010000016.1, from coordinate 8,369 downwards.
CCGCCCGTCGGTCACGGTAAAAACGTCGGCGCCGCCCGCGGGGGACACGGCCGTGACCCTGCCGATGTCCGCGCCGTCCGACAGCGAGACCGCGCAGCCGATGATGTCCGAGATGAAATACCTGTCCTCCTCCAGGGGGACGGCGTTGACCCGGTCGATCTCGACCAACCGATCCCGGAGGGCGTCGGCGGCGTTGCGATCCTCGACATCGGCCAGTCTAAGGTAGACAAAGCCGCCGCCGATCCTGACGCCCAACAGCCGGTACGGCCGACCGGAAAGGTAGACAAGTCTGAGCTTGTGATAGCGCTTGGGATCGTCGGTCAGGGGCTTGACCTTGATTTCGCCCTTGATGCCGCTGGCCTTGAGGACCTGGCCGATGGTGATAAAGCTCAAACGGCTTCCTCTCCGTCGGCCTCTAGGATGACCACCGAATATCTAACGCCCTCCTTGTTGGAGGCGGCCTTGACGACGGTGCGGATCGCCTTGGCGATCCGGCCTTCCTTGCCGATAATCTTGCCCATATCGGACTTATCGACCTTGACGCTGACGGTATTTTCCTCCCCCAGCGTCACCTCGACGGCGTCCTTATTGTCGACAAGCTCGGTGACGAGATATTTGACGAGTTCTGTCATGCGGAATCCTACGCCTCCTTTTTCTTGGCGGTCTTGGTCTTGGCCGGAACCGGCTTTTTCTCGATGATGCCCTCCCGGACAAGGATGTCGCGGACGGTGTCGGTGGGGAGCGCGCCGTTGCCCAGCCATTTTTTGGCCTTTTCGGCGTCGAGCTTGATCTCGGCGGGCTGCTTTAGGGGCGCGTACGTCCCGATGATGTCGATAAACCTGCCGTCTCTGGGCGAGCGCGAATCGGCCACCACCACGCGGTAAAACGGGCTCTTTTTGTCGCCCATGCGGGTCAATCTGATTTTAACTGCCATTTTCTTATACTCCTTCTGCGCGTCTCTATGCGCGAAAAATTAAACACATTTTAATGGGGAAAATCGTTTTTCGGGGCTAACCTTACCGAAAGGGATACCTGCCTCGACCGCCGCCCCCTCTCTGCTTGCCGCCGCCCATGCCGCCCGGCATACGGCCGCTCTTCATGGCCTTCATGAGGTCCTTGGTCTGGTCAAACTGCTTGAGCAGCTGATTGACGTCCTGTATGGTGACGCCGCTGCCCGCGGCGATCCGCTGGCGGCGCGACGACTTGATGATGTCGGGGCGCTCGCGCTCCTTGGGCGTCATCGACCTGATGATCGCCTTAAAGCGTTCGATCCGCTTTTCGTCAATGTCCTTTTCGGAGATGTTCATCTTGCTCATGCCGGGAATCATCCCGATGAGCTCGGACATATTGCCCATCTTTTTCATGCTCTCGAACTGTGTCAGAAAATCGTCCAGCGTAAAGCTGTTTTCGCGCATTTTCTTTTCCAGCTTTTGCAGCTCTTCTTCGGTGACGGCCGCCTGCGCCTTGTCGATGAGGGTCAAAACGTCGCCCATGCCCAAGATGCGCGAGGCCATGCGGTCGGGATAAAAGGGCTCTAGGTCGCCCATCTTTTCGCCCGTGCCGCAAAACTTGACGGGCTTTCCGGTCACGGCCTTGATCGAGAGCGCCGCGCCGCCGCGGGTATCGCCGTCCAGCTTTGTCAAGATCACGCCGGTAATGTCAAGCGCCTCGTCAAAGGTCTTGGCGACGCCGACGGCGTCCTGCCCGGTCATGGCGTCCACGGTCAAGAGAATCTCGGTGGGCTCCACGGCCTTTTTGATCTGTTTTAGCTCGTCCATCAGCGCCCGGTCGATGTGCAGCCGTCCCGCCGTATCGACGATGAGGGTATCGAAATTCTTCTGCTCGGCCTCCTTGATCGCGGCCAGCACCGTCTTGTGCGGCGCCGCCGTACCCTGCTCGAAAACCGGCGTATTGACGCTTTTTCCCACGACCTTGAGCTGGGTGATCGCGGCCGGCCGATAGATGTCGCAGGCGACAAGCAGGGGCTTTTTGCCCGCCTTGATATAGTATTGCGCCAGCTTGCCGCACATGGTGGTCTTGCCCGCGCCCTGAAGGCCGCACATCATGACGACCGTGGGCGGCTTGGGCGAAACCTCCAGCTTTTGGCGGGCGCTGCCCATGAGCGCGATCAGCTCGTCGTTGACCAGCTTGACCACCTGCTGCCCGGGCGTCAGGCTGTTTAAGATGTCCGCGCCCACCGCCCGCTCGCTCACCTTGGCGACAAATTCTTTGACGACGTTTAGGTTGACGTCGGCCTCCAAGAGCGCGATACGAATCTCGCGCATCGCCTGCTTGATCTCAAGCTCACTCAGCCGTCCGCGGGCTTTTAGCTTGCTGAATATATGACCGAGCCGTTCGCTCAAGCCCTGAAACATTGCCATTATCGCTCACTCCTCATCGTTTCGAGCAAGGCCGCCGCGTCCGCCGCCCGCCCCTCGCCGACTGCGGCCTGCACCGCCGCCGCCTGCCGATTCCAGTTTTGAATCCTTTGATAAAACCCCAGCTTTTTTTCGGCGCTTTTGAGCGCGTCCGTCCCCTTTCTTAGCGCGTCCATCACCGCCTGGCGCGACACCCCCAGATTGTCGGCGATCTCGCCCAAGGACAGATCGTACTCGTAATAGCTTTTTAGAACCTCGTTTTGCCGATCCGACAGCGTCGGCCCGTACAGGTCGAAAAGCCCCAGTATGCTGAAATCCTTGCCCACAAAACCCCGCCTTGTCCCCGCAACAGAATAAGCCTGGGCCGTGTTGACACGCGTGTAACCGAGCAGGTTTTTAGGGATTTTTGTGTCTGTTGAAACGATTTTTCGCAGGGCGCAGCAGCGCTACGGTCAAGAAAATTCGTGATGACAGACGCGAAAAGATCAATAACCTGCCGATTATAATCCCGTGGAAACACGACCAAAAAATAGATGTAAAGCCTTTTTACTTTACACCTATTTTATCAGATTCCGCTTGCGCTGTCAACTTATTTTTAGGCCGTTTTTTCTTCGTGTTTTTTCTTCGGCGGGGGGAGTGAGAAAATCATGAGGTATTCGGAGTGGACAAAGAGTGAGGTTCAGACGGGCAACAGTTGTTTTGCCGCCGACAGGAGTGTATATGGACATACATGACTGAGGCGGCAAGACAAGCGTAGCCCGTATCAACCCACTATTTGTTCACTCCCTCGGCGGCCTCGGCGGCGTCAATACGCTTGACGTCCGCCTCCCCCTCTAAAAATTCGGGCAGGGGCTCGTCCGCGCCCTCCGGGATCTCAAATTCGTTGTACAGCGCCTTTTGCTCGTCCTCCGCCTGCTCGGCCGCGCCGAAGGAGGCCTCGATGACGCGAATGGATTCTAACAGCTGGTCATAATCGGGCAGCTGGGTGATGTCCTCGACCTGAAACCGCTTTAAAAAATTATCGGTGGTGCCGAATAAGAGGGGCTTGCCCACCGCGTCCTTGCGGCCGACGACCTCGATGAGGTTGTGATTTAACAAGACCTGCACGCTGTATTCGCTGGACACCCCGCGAATCATTTCGATCTCGGTGCGCGTCACCGGCTGGCGGTAGGCGATGATGGCCGCCGTCTCCAGGACCGCGGCGGACAGCTCCCGCTCCTTGATGGGGTTGAGAATACCGGCGATCACGTCCTGATAGGCGGGGTTGGATGCCAGCTGCACCTTGTGGTTGTAGACAAGGAGATGGATGCCCGACTTGCCGCCGTACTTTTCTTTTAGGCGCTTGACTGCGGCGTTGACCTCGCTTTTTTGAAGCTCCAGCTGGCCGGCGATCTCCTCGATCTTGAGCCCGTTGCCCGAAACGAATAAAAGTGCCTCCAAAACCTCGTCGATCATGTCGATATTGATCATACGGCCGTCCCTTCCTTGTGTGCTTTTTGTAAAATGATGTCGCCGAATATTTCCTGCTGGTCGGCGGTAAAGAACTGATTTTTCAGCAGCTCCAGCATGGCCTGAAAGGTGGAAATGATTTCCGACTTGTTGTAGTCCGAATCAAACAGCTCGAAAAAGCTGATGCGCTCCCGCTCCTCGAAGATCTCCATGATCTGGTTGATCTTTTCGTCCACGGTAAACCGGTCGCGCACGATGCTGCGCTGCCGATTGAGCTCGGCGCGCTGCTCCAGCTTGAGGAACATCCGCCTAAGTGCTTCCATGAGGCCGTCCTTGTTCATGTCGGACAGGACGAAACGCGGCTTTCCCACCGAATCGTCGGGATCGCGGAAATGCAGTCCCACCGTCTCGTATTCCTTTAGCTTGACCGTCGCCTCTTTGAAGAGCTTGTACTCCTCCAGCCGTCGGATCAAAAGCTTTTCGGGGTCCTCCTCCTCGGGCAGCTCCTCCTGCGGCTTGGGCAGCAGGGACTTTGCCTTGATTTCCAACAGACAGGCCGCAATCTCGATAAAATCGGAGGCCTTGTCGAGGTCCAGGTTTTCGATCTGATCCATCATCGAGAGGTATTGCTCGGTGATCGCGGACACAAAAATTTCGCGGATACTGATCTTAGAACGCTTGACCAAGAACAACAAGAGATCCAGCGGCCCCTCGAAATATTCGAGCTTGACCTCGTAGGATTCGCGGTCGAACGCCTCCGAATTTTCCAGCGATTCGATGTATTTTTGGATCTCGTCCCGACGCCGCGCCGCCGCCTCGGCCTTTTGTTCGTCGGTCGGCTCGGCGTCCGGCGCGGCGTCCGGCGCGGCGTCCGGCTGTTCGTCGGTCGGCGCGGCGTCCGGCACGGCGTCCGGCGCGAAGGCCGTCGTGATTTCCTCTTCTTCCGTTTCCATTGTTATATCCGTCTCCGCTACCACAAAAAGCCCCAGACCCAATCAAAGCCCGTCAGAATCCAGCCGCCCACGCCGTCGATATACAGCCCCAGCGGGTCAAAATACCCCAGCCATCCGGCGTTTGGGAAATAGCCCGTCAAAAAGTTGACCATCAGGTGCAAGACAAACGCGGCCAACAGGATATAGCGGCCGTAATTCCGCAAAAACTTGGTGACGGGGTTGGTGACGCGCGTCAGCCCCTCGACCACCCGGTAGCCGTCCAGCGGAAACAGCGGCAGCAGGTTGAACAGCATGAGGCTGACGTTGACGGCCAGCAGGTAGCGGAGGACAAAATTGACGCCCTTTAAAAAGACGTTGGTATCGATATATCGGACGGTGAGGATATACAGGGGCATCGAACAAAAGGCCAGCAAAAAATTGACGGTCACCCCGGCAAGCGATACGGTGAGGATGCCCGGCCTGCGCCTTTTGAAATTGTACGGGTTGATCGGGACGGGCTTGGCGTAACCGAACCCGACAAGCATCAGCATCAAAAAACCGGTCAAGTCGAAGTGCTTGACGGGATTGAGCGTCAGCCTGCCCGCGAGCTTGGCGGTGGGGTCGCCGTTTAACAGGGCGACATAGCCGTGCGCAAGCTCGTGCAGCACGATCGAGATGACGACGGCGATCGCGACGGCAAATATTTCGATAAACCATTGGCCGGAATACCCAAAGCCAAACGCGCCGAAAAGTATCATAGTTTTTCCTTTTTTTTCTGTAAGCGCTCGTCCTTGGCCGTGAGGTCGAGATAGCCCTCGGGGCGCACGATATACTGGGCGCAGCCGTCCCGTACCAAAACCGTGGGCGGGACAAGATTGCGGTTGTAATGGGACGCCATCGAATAATTATACGCGCCGGTCGTCAGCACCGCGACAAGGTCGCCGCGGCGGAGCTTGGGCATTTTTGCGTCGATCACCAGCATATCCCCGCTCTCGCAGCACTTGCCGGCAAGGGTCACGGTCTCGGTCGGCGCCTCGCGCATCCGATCGGCGGGCACGGCCTCGTATTCGGCCTGATACAGCGCGTAACGCGGGTTGTCAAACATACCGCCGTCCACGCTGACATAGGTCTTGACCCCCTTGATCTCCTTGACCGCTCCGGCGGTGTACAGGGTGACGCCCGCCTCTCCCACGATCGAGCGGCCGGGCTCGATCAACAATTTCGGGAGGCGCAGCTGCCTTTTTGTCAGCGCATCGGTCACCTCTTTGACGACAAAGGCCGCACAGGCCTGCGGGGAAAGCGGCTTGTCGGCGGCGGTATAGGTGACGCCGAAGCCGCCGCCCAAATTGAGCTCGCGCACCTCTATGCCCTTGTCGGCAAGCAGGCGCATAAAATCGGCCATGCGCCGGATGCTGAGCCCGTAGGGCTTTAGCTCGAAAATTTGCGAACCGATGTGGCAGTGTATGCCCAAAAATTGCAGATTCGGCAGGGAGAGCGCCTGCTCCACCGCCGCCAAGGCCGCGCCGTCGTCCATCGAAAACCCGAATTTCGAGTCCACGCGGGCGGTCTGGATAAATCGGTGGGTGTGCGCCTCGATCCCGGGATTGAGGCGCAGCATGACCGGCGCCTTTTTTCCGGCCTCACGCGCCAGCGCGTCGATCAGGCTCAATTCGGACGGCGTGTCGGACACAAAGGCGTGCACCCCGGCCCGCAAGCCCTCCTCGATCTCCTTGGGCGTTTTATTGTTGCCGTGAAAATACAGCTTGTCCGCGGGCATACCGGCCTCCAGGGCGGTGTAGAGCTCGCCGCCGGACACGACGTCGGCGCCCAGCCCCTCCTCATCCGCGATCTCGTAGATCGCGAGGCAGCTCAAGGCCTTGGAGGCGTACAAAACCAAACTTTCGCCCGCGTAGGCGGAAAGCGCCGCTCGGTAGGCGGCCGCTCTTTCGCGGACATCCGCCTCGTCCAAAATATATAACGGCGTGCCGTACCTTTCCCGAAGCCGAACGACGTCGCAGCCGCCCACGGTCAAATGGCCGTTCTCGTCAATTTTCAAGCTGTCTCTTTCTTTCATATGCGGACGATCCCTTTTCGCCGATCCCGTCGGCTAAAAAAAGTATAGCAGAACTTCTCGTTCAAGTCAAACAATCCGTCCGCTTGAAATTGTCCGCGCCGCCCGCCGCCCTTTATCGGGTCATGTCAAATTGTGCCAAAATCCGGTCGATTTGAGCTTGGTTTCAAACGCGCGCTCGAATTGCCCGGTCAGCGCCGTCAGCGCCCGCGCGGCCGTCTCCGGGGCGGCGCTCACCTCCGAAAGCTCGTCCGCATAGCGGATAGATATGTCGTAGATCAGCGCGGCGGCCGTGCCCTCCGCCGCGTTCGGTTTGCCGGGACTCTTGTAAAACCCGGCCAAGCTCAACAGCTTTTGAATAAATTTGGCGGCGATCAAGCGGGGCTCCGCCGGGGTCAGGAGCAGCGACTTTAGGCATTTGACGGTCAGGAGAAACAGCCCCCCGCTGTCGATCGCGCCCGCCGCGCTCTCGACGGCCTCCAAACACAGACAGCCTGCGGCATACCGATCGGGATCGAGGGATAGGGCAAAAAAATCCTCGACCGCGGCGCAGGTCTTGACCGTGTAGCGGCCGGCGCTTTCGAGGAGCTCGAAGTCGCAAAAGGCAAAGGGCTGGGCAAAAAACCTCAGCTTGGCGGTCTTTTTTTTGACGCCCTTCATGACCGCTCGGATAAGGCCGCGCTCGGGCGTAAAAATGCGCAAAAGTTTATCGCTCTCGCGATAAGCCTCCGCGCGTATGACGATGCCCGTCACCCTCTCTTCCAAACCGTCCCTGCCCCCAAGCCTTTACTTTTGGCGGACGGGAGCGGCGGCGCCAACGCTTTCCGGCCTCACTCCGGCCGCTCGCCCCGTCCCCCGCCGCCCCCGGCGTCGTCCGTGTCGTTCTTAAAAAAATAGAACCCGTTTTCGCCGTCGATGTCACCCATCGTCAGCGCGTACAGCACGGGATCGAACCCAAACCCCATCCCATTGCCGTTGCCGTTGGAATTGTCAAACCCGCCCAACATAGCGCATATACCTCCCCGTTTAGGCATAGTATGCGCTTCTTGGATGTGCATTATTCTCTAACACACGTTTTTTGCCGTCCCGAGCAGAAAGCCGGGGAGCGGTCAGATTGCGTGTCAGACGGGCGGTATAGCCGCGCCGGAAAAGCAAAGCGGAAAAGCAAAGCGGAAAAGCAAAGCGGAAAGCTAGGGAGCGGTCAGATTGCGTGTCAGACGGACAACAGGCCGGGTACCGCCGAAGGGCGCGTATTTCCAATACGTAACCGAGGCGGTACCCGGCACGTAGTCCGTATCACACGTGATATGGCCGCTCCCGAGCGCTAGTGTTCGTCTTTAAGATCATACCCCACCTCCCCCATAATATTAGGCCGGTTGCGCCAGTCCCGCCGGATTTTGACAAAGGTTTCGGTATAGACCTTGCAGCCTAGGAGCTTTTCGATATCCTGCCGCGCATGGGTGTTGATCCGCCGCAGCATCTCGCCGCCCTCGCCGATGATGATGGCCTTGTGCGAATCGCGCTCGGCAAAGAGATCGA
>JAIRRW010000074.1 GCA_031255775.1 Clostridiales bacterium | reverse complement strand
ATCAAAAATTGGCCGATTAAAATCTCGTGTCCACACTACCTAGGTCACTATAATATTAACACGACTTTTTTAGTTTGTCAACCCCCAATTTTAAAATTTTCATATTTTTTTTAAAAAATCAAAATTTATAACAATTTTTTTGCGGGAATTTTTGGGAGGGGTTTTGAATTATCTTTGCGCTGCTTTTAATGTTTTGCAGAGTTGTTTTTGGGCTGCGGACAGCAGGACAAACTCATTGCTGCACAATAGAAAATCAAAGCCCTTTTTCCACCAAAGGCGCAACTCTTGCTCGGTATCGTCGCCTATCCAAATCCCCACGGGCAGCTTGGATTTTTTGCACGCGGACACGGTTTGCTCGATAAGCGCCATATTTTCGGGACATTTTATATCGCCGCCCCGCCCGATGGAAAACGACATATCGCAGGGTCCGATCAAAATGGCGTCCACAAACTGCGTTTTGAGGATCTCGGGCAGATTTTTGACGGCCGTTTTGCTTTCGACCATGATGATGCGCAACAAGGCTTGGTCGGAATTTTTAACGTACTCTTTTAAATCGGTCAACCCATACCGAAAGGCCCGCACCGGGCCGATGCCGCGCGTGCCGTCGGGCGGGTAGACGCAGGCGTCCATCGCTTTTTTTGCTTCGTCCGCCGTGTTTATCATCGGGAAAATGACGGCGTCCGGCCCGATCTCAAGTACGCGCTTGGCGAGAAACGGTTCGTTCCAAGGCACACGAACCGCCGAAAAGGCGCCGCCCGCTTTTGCCGCGATGATTTGCGCCGCGACCGCTTGGTAATCCAATTGGCTATGCTCGGTTTCGATGAGCACGATGTCAAAACCGGCAAGCGCCGCCATTTCCGCAAGGCACGGATCGGCCAGGCTGATGCCCGTGCCGATCAACCGCTCGCCGTTTTTTAATCGGTTTTTTAAACTGTCCCTAATATTTTTCTCTTTTTTTTCGCGGGATAGCTCACCTAATCGACTTTATACATGGATCGCCTCATAGAGCTTGTAAACCTGCAAGCCCTTTCGGAATAAAACCGTTTTGCCTGTTTCCGCTATCTTGATTTGCCGTTCCCGCTGCAAGCAAACGACCAGCTCGGCGGCGTTGCCGCAGGACACGGTTTCGCCGTCAACGGTACAGTTGTAGGCATAGTATCGATGATTTTCTTCGTGAAGGAAAGCGCGGTCATAGAGCGTTTCTTCCAGACACTTGAAATGCTCGTGGACATCATTGTCGCAGGCGCCGCCGTAAAAAGCCCCCGCAGTCATCCCGAGGTGCGGCCACGCATAGCCCATGCAAACCGTGTTTTCCGCCGGCTTCCACTTGTCCGAAATCATCGGCAAATAACATTCGCCAAAATTTGCTTTATACAATCCGAAGGAGCCGTTTTTTTCGGAAAATATATTGGTTTCGATTTGCGGATCGGTGATAAACGCCCAATGCAGTTTGCCGTTTTGGTCAACCGTCTGCAAGCACGCCGACATGGTTTCGACCGTATCCTCGAGGTATCGGCGCTTGCCCGTGAGCAGATACAGATAATAGGTGGCGTATGTTTTCCAGCTGGTCCAGCCGTGCGGGCTGTTGAGCATATTTTGCGTAATGAGCACATCGTACATGCTTTCCCAAAACCTAAGCGTACACCCTTTTGTCCGCGCGTCATAACCGAGGCGCTGCTCTAAGCAAGCGTGTTTATCCAGCATTTTTTGGGCGGCGGCGGCATAATAGGCGCGTTTTGCGCCGTCGGCTTGCAGCAAACCGAACAGCGCGATTTGCAGGGCCGAACAGGTTATCATCCCGTCCTCAAAGGTATGCTCGCCCTCGGTGCCGATATGCTCGCCCCCCTGGCAAAGATTGTCCACCGCCGCCTCAAAGCTCTGATATAATTTTTGCCGTTCGTTCGCAAATTCGCGGGCGGGCAGGGCGGCATACAGTTCCATGAGCGATTTTGCCGGATAAATCACACTGGTATAGTGCGCGGCGCCGCCCCAGCCCCTGTACGCGCCGTCGGCCGACTGCGCATCAAAGAGATTTTCCGCAAGCTCCAAGGCATACCGAATATACCGCCGCTCGCCCGTCGCCTCGTAGGCGTCGACCAAAATAGAAATGAGCGCGGCATTGTTTTGCAATCTTTGCGGCAGGGCGGCGGGCTTTATGCGCAGGGGGTTTTTGTCCGTCAATACGTCCAAAAACCTTTCGAACGCCTCGGTAAGCCTGCTTCCGTATCCCTTGTCCCGCGAATGTTTTAGGTACAAGAAACCGCTGAAAAAGCCGTAATACGTTTCGCAATGCGTGGACGGTTTTTGCGGATAATCAAACGTCGCCGCCGCCGCCCGCTCCAAATAATATCGGTAGGGCTTGCGGACAAAAACGCTCCCCTCGGTCACGTTGCCGTCTTTTTGGGCGATGACCCGATGCAAGCCGTATTCGGAAAACGGGCACCCCCTCGCCAAAATCGCCCCGGACGGCGCGATGACGGTATGGGCGATATCGTTGACGGCGCCGATCTCCCGCGCGGTAAACAGCTCGGGCAAAACCGCGCCGGTCTCGCGCTCTAAAAATCCGCGCGCTTCGCCGCTGTCGGAAAAGGCGTTTATCTGTAACAGTATCTCCTTTTTTTCGCCCTTGCGCAAAAAATTGCATTTGTCGGGATGGCGTTTCGGGTTGTCAAATGCCGTCAAAAGGTCTAAACGGGCGGTGTAGATCCGATGCCCGGGGTGATCCTCTCCCTCATAATTTGCGCGGTTATAATCCAATCCCCAGGACAAAACGCCGCCGCCGGGCACGCCGACCGCCAAATATTTGCCCAAGGGGGAAACAAAACACCCGAAAAAATGCGTGCGCTCGCATCGCATAAAGGTCGGGAAAAATTGGGCGTCCCAGCTTGGGTATCGCTCCATAAAACAGTCCGCGCCCAAACGCAAAAAAACCTTATCGCATCGAAAATCGGAAAGCGCGCAAAGCGTCACGCGGACGGTCAGCTTATCCCGCATTTCGATCGAAACGTCCACCCGCAATTGATTGAGGCTGCCCGTAAAACAATTTCCGTCAAACGCCAGCGGAACGCGCTCGTCCTGTCCGTTGATGACGGTAAAAATACTGATGCCGCGATAATAATCCCGCCTCATCGGAATCTCAATGCCGTTGAGCGTCAGCGCCGTAAGCGTCCCGTCCGTATCCGTTGCGTATGTATTGCCGGGCTTTGTTGTGTCGTCCATACGATCCTTTTTTGACGTTAGGCCATGTTTACACGCGTGTAAACACGGCCTAACCGTGAAACTCCTGCTTGTCCTATTTGACCGAAAGATTTTGGGACGTCTTATGCCCCGGCGGAAACGACGTATTTGTCAATTTCGGGCTGTGTGAAAGCCGAACGGTGCGTTTTGAACACCGGGATCTTGGTGGTGAAGTCCCAAATTTCGTCGTCAAAGGTTGAGAAATCGAGATCCGCCGCGTGGAAACCGTCCAGCGTGTCATACGCCATGCCCGCGATAGTCGATTTGGTGCCCGTGCCGCCGGATACCGATTGCAGCCATGCGCCCACGGAATAGAGATTTTGGACATTCGCCATATTATAAATAAAATCAAACGCGCCCATGTCTGACGGCGTCGCGCCGATCAATTCCAAAACAATGTTCCGAATATCGCCCATATTGCTGCGCGGCATCAGGCCGGAACCTATGGTTGTGCCGGCTCCTCCGGTCTTGTTGCCGCTGATAAACACATTTTCGATCAGGCCGTAGTTTTCCCACGCAAGGAATCCGTCATATCTTGCGGGTGGGTTGCTTCTCGTGGCAAGCGTCGCGCCGATAAACGCGACATTTTTGACCACGCCTGCCGCCCCAATATCGCCAAACAAACCGCCGGCGACGACGGTGCTCCCGGCCAATGAAATTCCCTTGATATAATGGCCGCGCCCGTCAAAGGTGGCTACCCAACCCGTTGAGGACGACACACTGGCGTTGCCGCCCGAATTCCATCTGCCGCAGAAGGAAGCGAAGCTCGCGTTGTAGTCAATGTTTTCCGTCAGAATAAAGTATCCGCTCCAAACTCTGTCGGCGGCATTGCCGTCCTCCGCCCTTGCCGCCGCGGGCATTGCGTCGAAGTCGGCTTTTTGGGCAATCGCCAAGGTGACAAATTCGGCGTTTAGTTTGACAAGATACGGGTCTCCTTCGTATGTTGCCGAAATGCGAATGGTCTTGGGGCCGTAAACCGTGCGGATAAAGGCCTTGCCGAAGGTCAGTACGCCGCCGCTAAACGAAAATCCGGGGTCCGTTTGCGTCGTTACGGCGGCGCCGTTGACCGTCACCGAATTTACGGTCACGGCACTCAAAACGCCGCTATACACTTCCAAGCCCGCAAGCTCGGTCAAATCCACGGAAACCGTCGTTGAAGCATCCCTTGCCGTTTCGAAAAGCGCCGTTTGTGAGGACGAATACGCTGTCTCATTCGAAACGTTTATTGTGATAGAGGTATCGCTATACCCGTACTTTTGGGATATTGCGGTGATTTGGAAGCTCGTTGCGGTGACAGCCGAGCTCACCGTGACCAGATTGCCGTTGACGGAGACGCCGGAAACGGGCGCAGCGAGGCGGTATGCGTAGCCGCCCAACAGATTGCCCGCTAAGGGGGTAAGCGTCAGGCTATCGCCCTTGGTGACCGTGAGGGCGCTTGCGTGAGCCCCGGTCCTTTTGACTTCGCTAAACATCGGAAGCTTGCCCGTCAAGTCCCAGATAGACGCGTCAAAGCCGCTCGGCGTGAGGTCGGGGTTGGCGAAAGCAAATGCGCCGATGGTCTGATACACGTTTGCGGGATAACTGCGGATAGCAGAGCCGTACTCGTTCATACTGAGCAGATTCGGCCCGATGGCAAATACGTTTGTAAAGCCCGGCAGCGGACCCGACTCATTGGCAACTCTGACGGCGGCCGCGTAAGCCGGCAAATTGCCGTTTGTCAGCTCGACGATCACATTACTCGCGGCCCCCGAACCCACATTGTCCGCTATCAACAAGTTGGAGCCAATAGTTTTGGCCCTCGCACCATTGGGGTTGGTAATCGAACCGCCGACGTAGACATTGTCGATCCGACCGTAATTTGCCCAGGCAAGGAAATTCGCGTAGCGGGGGCTGCCCTGAGTCAGAATGAGTCCCGCGTCCACAAAGGCGACATTCTTGACCACACCTGCCGCCCCAATATCGCCAAACAAACCGTCTACGGCGCCCGCGGTCAATGTAATTCCCTTGACATAATGGCCGCGTCCGTCAAAGGTGGCCACCCAACCGGTCTCGGCGCTTACCAAGCCGCCGTTGTTGTTGATCACATTATTCCATCTGCCGCAGAAGGAAGCGAAGCTCGCGTCGTAGTCAATGTTTGCCGTCAGAATAAAGTAGCCGCTCCAAACTCTGTCGGTATTGTCGCCGTCCTCCGCCCATGCCGCCGCAGGCATTTTGTCGAAGTCGACTTTTGAGGCAATCGCCAAGGTCACGATGTCGGCGGCAAACGAAAGCAGATAAAGATCCGTATCGCTTTTGAGCGAAACCTTGATGTGTCTTGCGCCGTAGCTACCTCTTAAAACGGATTTTTCGAAGGTCAAAACGCCTGCGGACGAGAGGGTTGCCGCCGCCGGGACATCGTCGACAAGCACGGAAAAATCTGTAATTGCGCCCACGCTTGACAAAACGGCAAACTCCGGGAAATCGGCGAAGTTTGCGGAAACCGTGGCGCCCGCGTCGCGTCCGGTCTCGAAAATCTTTTTGCCGGCTGCTTGCAGCAACACGGCTTGTTTGATCGTGATTTCGATCGGTTGACTGCTGAATCCGTATTTTACCGATGTGACGACGACGCCGAAGGAAGCCGCTGATACGTCGGCGCCGACGTTGATTTTTGAGGGATCCTGCGAGTCAAATTCGACTCCCTCCACCTCTCTGTCAAACGCGTAGGAAAATTCGCCGAAAATATTGTCGGCCGCCGGGTGCAGGATGATAGAATCGCCCGCCACAACGCCGAGGGTTTGCTCGGCTTGGAGATGCAGTCCGATGTCCGTAACCGATCTAAACAGCGGGATGTTGGTCGTCATGTCCCAAACGGCGTCGTCAAAGCCCGTAAGATCCAGGCTCGCTTTGGCCGCCGCAAAAGCGGGGATGTCGGGATAAGCGATCCCGAGCGGATCGGGTGTCTCCGCCGTGCCGACAAAGGTCCCCGCGCCGCCGACGAGATACTGGTCTTGACGTCTGCCGACGGCGTAGACGTCTTCGAAGGTACCCATAAAGACAGCCCGTCCGGTTGCGTTGTCCCAACTTTGACTCCAAACGGCGGACGCCCACGGAAGCGCGCTATCGGCATTGAGCATTTCGAGAAATACCCGGCGGATGACTGCCGTCGCGCTGCTGTTGCCCGGCAAAAAGGTTGTCCCTATTGTCGTCGCGCCGGTCGTAACCGAGGAACCAATCTCGCCGCTGATGGAAATGTCTTCGATCGTGCCGGCATTGGTAATCGCCAGATAATTGCCGTAACGCGGGTGACTCGCGTCGCCTGCCGATCGAAAATCGGTCTTGGCATCAGGGAACGCCGCGTTTTTGATCACGCCGGAGGCCAGGATTTGCCCAAACAGGCCGGATTTAGTGGAAATTTTGACCGTCAGCCCTTTGATGTAATGGCCTCTGCCGTCAAACGTCCCTGCCCAACCTTGATTGTTATTATTGTCATTATCGACGTCGTTGCTGAGCATAACATCGTCAAAGTCAATGTCCGCGCCCAATCCCCAAACGCCCGACCAGATCTTATTGGCAGGGTCGCCGTCATGCGCCTCCGCCCAGGTGAACAGCCGGGCAAAGTCTTCTTTTGTGTATAAAAGCCTGTCGTAAATGTCCGCGCCAAACAGGTATGACGCCATGGGCGTTTCGATACGGGCGGGCGTTTCCGTCCCGGAAGAAACGGCGGCAAAGCTGTCCGCGTCAACGGTCAACACGTGTGTCGAATCGTCATAGCTGCCGAGCGCCGGATCTCCGTCCAGCAGAAAGTTCGTGATGCCGCCGTCGTCACCGCGCGCGGCTTGCGGTACGGTAAAGGTTTTGTCGCCGCCGACGCTCTTGTCAAATACAATATCGTCGATCGCCAGGCGGACGGTGGGGCGTATGACCGTGATATTGACGATGATTTCGTACGGATTTCCGGCGGGAGAGGTATACACGCCGCGAACGGCGGCATCGCCTACGGCGGCGGGCGTCACTTGGCCGGTGGCGGCATTTACCGTAACCGCCGCGCCTTGTGTGACCTCCCATACAAGGGCGGGATCGCTCACCGCGCCGCCCATAAAGCTGACGACGGGCACGGGCAGGAAGGACGCGGAAAGTCCCGTTTCTACCTGCCCTGCGCGTTCGACGCGGACAACGGTCACATTGTACTCGTTGTTTTCGTCAAACTCCAGCCCGGCAAGCTCGGCGGTGACCGTCTCTCTGACGCTGATATTGATTTGCACCGAAGCGGGCATCCCCAGATATTCGGTCTGGCCGGTGATGACCGTGTTGCCCGTCTTTGCCGAGGCGGCGGTGATCGTGATTTCGCCGACTGCGGTTTGCGCAACGGCGGCAACGGTGTCGTCGCCGGACGTGAAAGTATAGGTCAGGCCGTCAAGCGGGCTGTTTTTATACCTTGTCTGGTAAGTGATCGCGATGCTTGCCCCTAAAAGCAGCTGGGCGGAGGTGCGGTTTGCGGTGAGTATGGGCACGCTGTTTGAGTCATAAACCGTCACAACACAGGCTGCCGACGCGCCGCCGACCGAAGCCGTGACGATCGCCTCGCCCGCCGATACGCCCGTGACAAGCCCGGCGTCGACCGAAGCGACCGCGTCCGCCGAGCTTGTCCAAACGACGTCCGACGCGTCGGCGTTTGTCACCGTCGGCGTCAATTGAATCGTTTCGCGCACGTCGATCGTCGCCGCCGCTTGGTCAAGCGCGATCGTCGCGGCAGGGGGCGCCGCTGTATCGCACCCCACGGCCAAAAACGCCATTGCCGCCAAAATCAGCACAAATAACTTTGCGAGCGGCCGTTTTTTGATCATTTTCATCCTCATAGTCTCCCTTGTCAATAATTTTTTTGGCCGTGTTTCCACGACCGTATCTACCGCGCCTTATCGGGCGTTGTATTTGGTGGATTCGGCGGGGGTAAAGGCCGCCTTGTGCGTTTTGAATACGGGGATCTTGGTGGTCAAATCCCAAACGGAGGCGTCAAAATTTGTAAAATCAAGGCTTGCTTTTGCCGCCGCAAAGCGGTCGACCGTCTCGTAGGCAAGGCCTGCGGGATAAGAAAACGTCCCCACGCCGCCAAGTAAATATCCCTCCTGCTTTCTGCCGACGGCATAGACGCTTTGGAAACCGTTTGTCCCCCAAACGGCCGACGCCCACACCGGCAGGCTGTCGAGATTGAGTATCTCCGCCATCACGTTGCGGACGGTGGCGCCGGTCGCGGCCCCATCCGGCAAAAGCGTTGTCCCTATGGTGGTCGGGCTGATCGAAGCGGCGGGGATGGACGCGCTGACAAACACATTGTCGACGGCGCCGTAATTGCTCCAGGCAAGATAGCTGCTATAACGCACGCCGATCGTCGCATAGGTCACGGACCCGTCCACAAACGCCACGTTTTTGACAACGCCGGCCGCGCCGATGTCGCCAAACAGGCCGGAATAGACGCCCGCCCCCAAGGTAAGCCCCTTGATATAATGCCCTCTGCCGTCAAAGGTGGCCACCCAACCCGTTGAGGACGACGCATTGCCGGTGTTGCCCGAATCAAATCTGCCGCAAAAGCTGTTGAAGGTCCCGTTATACACGATGTCGTCCGCCAAAATAAAATAGCCGTCCCAAATCAGGTTGCCCGTCCCGCCGCCTTCCTCACGCGCGATCGACGGCATGAGGTCAAAATCCGCCGCCGTTGCGATGACAAGCGTCACGACGTCTATGGGAAAGGTGTATGCCGCAAGCGGCGTCTCTACGCGCACGGACTTGCCGAGCGCGGCCTTAACGGGCAAAAGCTTTGTTTCGTCAAGCGAAACCGTATGTGTGGCGCCGTCATACGACTCAAGCGTATTCTCGCCGCTGTCCGCAAATTTGACGGCCGTTATGCCGCCGTTGCGCGCCGCTTCGGGCAGAATAAACGCGGCGTTGCGCGTTTTTTCGATCGTTTGCGCCGCCGCCGCGATCGGGACGGTGGGCAATATGACCAGGACCTCGATCTCGAGGCTGTGCGCGTTTGAGTCGCCGTCGGCGTAAGAGGCGGTGACCGCCGCCCTGCCCGCGCCCGAGGCGGTGATTGCCCCCGTGGACGGGTTGACCGACACAACGCCCGCGTCCGAGGAGGACCACACGGCGGCCGAGGCGTCCCCGTTGACGAGCAGCTGCGGTAAAAAGGTCTTGTTTAGATGCTGCTCGAGAGTCCCTGTCGGTTTATCTCTTAAAAGGGTGAGGGCATAAGCGCCGCCCGATACGGGCAAATTTCCCAGCTCTAAAATACTCTCGCTCGCTCTCACGGTCACGGGAAGTGTTTTGACGACCGAATAGCCGCCGTAAGCCGTCGTTGCCGTCACGGTCGCCGAGCCCGCAGACTGTGCCGTGAGCTGTCCCGTGCCGGGCGTCGCCGTGGGCGTCGCCGCCACGGCGGGGTTGTCGGACGACCAAATCACGGCGCGTCCGTAGGCGGCGCTGTCTTTAAATTTCACGGCGGCGTTGACGGGCAGTACCGCGCCGACGTTTAGGATGATTTCCGAAAAGCCAAAATCTAAATACGGCAGGTTTCCGTTGTCGGAAACGACGATGGCACAACCCGCGCTTGCCCCGTCCGCGCTTGCGGTGACGGTCGCGCTCCCGGCCTTTACGCCGCGCACATTGCCCTTGTCGTCAACCGCCGCGACGGACGCGTCCGAGGACGACCAGACGACGGCCGCGCCGCCGCCGTTTTCGACAGCCGCCGTCAGGGTCATTTCTTCGTAAACCTCGATCTCCGCCTCGCTTTTGTCCAAGGCGACGATCACCTGCGCGGTCGGCGTCTCTTCCCGGTCTTGGCAACCGAAAAGCGCCGGAACGGCGGCCGCAAGCAGGACGCATAGACAAATGGACGAAACTAATTTTTTTCTCATATTTTTATAACCCCCATTTTGTGAATACGGTGTCGATCATCACCCATTCGCTTACCCGGTTGACATGTAGGCTCAAAACGTCCTCGCGCCATGCCTCTTTCATCCTGCGCAGCCTGCCCGCAGGAAGGCTTTTCGCGTGCAGATCGATCAGCGCGAACCGCGGAAAGATGCTTTCCAGCGCAATTCTTTTGCACAATTTTTTATACAGCAGGCTGTCGGCGGCCTTGACCGATTTTACCGCGGCGTATGCCTCGTCGATACAGCGCAGCCAAGCCTTGAGCTTCTCGATCGGCCAATAGTCGGGCTCGTCGATCTTGAAATACAGGTGGCCGGTCACGCCTTTTTCTTGTTCGAGATAGGCCATATGCGCGCGGATCCCCTCAAAAAATTCCCGCATGGGCGCTGCCGCGTCCTTAAAATACGCGCGGAAATATTCGTCGGTGAGCGCCGCCGTGTCCCGCTCCGTATCCCACATCAATTGCACGGCAAGCCACCACTTAAATTCCTGAAAGGCCGTCGCGGCGTCTTGGTTGTGCTGATGCAGGTCGAAAATGAGCTCGGGACGGCAGCTCTTGAAAAGTCTGTAATTGTGCTGCAGCGTCCCGTAACTGTTGTAGGGGAACATATAATGCGCGTAGTTTGCCGAGTACGGCCACAGGAACATTTTTTTGCTGACCGTGCCCCACTTTTTTAGGTTTTCGCGGTTGTTTTTGTTGCCGTCGTCGTCGAAAGGCTTGTTATAATGCGTTTCGATCGGGGCGTAATAGGGGAAAACGTTTTGGTCGCAAACCACGCTTTCGTCCATCGGCTCATAGCCGTCCGCGCCGGTTTTTACGGGGGCGTCAACCGTTTTTTGGTAGGCGAAAAACACGATGTTAACGATGCGGCTCCGCGGGAAAAAGGTGTTTTCGTCCGATTGGATCCAAGCGGCAAGCCGTCTTGACATTTGATTGCAAAATTTGATGACCGTGGCGGAATCTGTGCCGTATTTTTCGTATTCCGCTTTGCAGGCGTCGCATTGGCACCATATCCGCGCGTCCTCCTGCGTAACGGAAATATTGTCTACTTCGGTATTGGCGATCACCGACGCTTTCAACACCCCGAAAAACTGATCGTCAAACTTCTTTTTTTCCGCCGCGTCGCCCCGTGCCAGAAAACACAGCTGATGCTCGGTCCCCAAAGCGAACCATTTGGGATGCGCGGCGCGGTGAAGCGAGGGCGGGATATACCCGAATGTGTTGTGAAAGGGCAGCCCCGCGACATGGATAAACACGTCGTTGGTCGTGCTGAGGCGCATCCGGCGGATATAAGCCGTGTCGCTGAGCATCCCCTGCCCTTTTTGCCGCCACTGGAAGTCGGGGATCTCGGTGACGTCCATTTCGCAAAACATCACCTTTTTTCGGGCGCTTTTGTCAAAAACAATTTCGTCCTGCGCATAGATCTTGAACCCCGTGACAAGGCGCAAAAATTCGTACACCGCGTTGGTCGTCCCGTAAATGCCGCCGCCGCCGATAAAAACGCTTTTGCCCTTGGTCAATATCCTTGCGCCGTTGCTGCCCAGAGCCGTTTTGTCAAAGGAGATGCCCGCGCTGTCCGAAAAACCGTTTTCGCCGACGGAAAGATATTTGGCGTCCTCGCCGTACATCAGGTCTCCGGCCGCTATGACCTCCAAAACAACGCCCGTGCAATACATCAGCATATTTTGCAGGTCGTTGGCGGCAAACCGATACCGCTCGCCCGCCCCTTCCGCCGCTTTTTTCGGGACGATGATCTTATAATCGGATTTTCCGTCCGCAATGAGGGGACTGTCGGTTTTTTTGACTGCGGCGCTGTGCAAACCCATCGTCAAATCCCCCATGTCGCAAATACGGTGTCGATAAGCACCCATTCGCTTACCCGGTTGATGCCAAGCATTTGCACGTCCGCTTTAAACGAGGTTTTCATGTCGAGAAGGGCGCGGTCGGAATATTTGCCCGGATACAGCTGTATCAGCGCGAACCGCGGAAAAACGCTTTCCAGCGTGACCCTTCTTCGGATGATCTCGGCGGCGGCCGGGTCGGTTGCTTTTAGCCGCTCCGCCGCGGCGAGGGACTCGCTGACATAGCCCATCCAGCGATCGAGAAGCGTCTTGGGCCAATAGGCTTGCTCCTCTACGTTGACATACAAATTGCCGCTCATGCCCAGATGGTTTTCGAGGTATGTCATATGCGTGCGGAGTTCCTCATAAAAGGTGCGCATGGGCGCCGCGGCCGTCTTGAAATAGCCGTCGAAATACTCATCCGTCAGCGCGGCGACATCCAAATCGGTATTCCACATCAGCTGCATGGCAAGCCACCATTTATATTCGTGGAAGCCCGTTGCCGCAAACTGGTTGTGCTGGTGCAGATCGAAAATCAATTCGGCGCGCGAAAGTGTTTTGAACAGCTTGTAATTGTCCTGCATGATCCCAAAGCTGTTGTACGGGTACAGATAATGCCGATAGTTGGTCGCGTACGGCCACAGCCAAACGTGCTTGCTGATCGTGCTCCAGGCTTTTAGGTTTTCGTAGTTTTTGACGTTGGTCAGGGTGTCGGGATCGTCGAAAGGCCGGGTATAATAGGTTTCGATCGGCGCATAGAAGGGATAGACGTTGTCGTCCGGGATCACTTCTTGGTCAATTGCCGAATAGGCGCCGTCGGCGTTTTTGACCACGGGCGCGTTGACCGTGTTTTGATACGCGAAAAAGATGACGTTGATTTGGCGGTCACGCGGGAAATACGTGTTGTCCGCCGACGCGATCCAGGTTTTTAGTTTTCGGTTCATCTGATTGACAAATTTGATCATCATGCCCGCGTCGGTGCCGTATTTTTCGTATTCGGCCGTGCAAACGGCGCAGCGGCACCAGGAGCGCTCGTCCGCCTGCGTGATGGTGATGTTGCTTGCGACGGGGTTGGCGATGACCGCCGCTTTCATGACGCGGAAAAACTCGTCGTCAAGCGCCGCTTTTTCGATAGGGTCGCCCTGTGCCAAAAGACAAAGATGATGGTTTGTGCCGACGGCAAACCATTTGGGATGCGCGGTACGCCACGTGGTCGGGATATAGCCAAATTCGTTGTGGAACGCGTCGCCGCCGACGTTGATGAAAATATCGGAGGGGAAGTTGGTGCGCGTGCGGCGCAGGTAGGTCATGCTGACAATGGATCCCGCGCCCTTTTGGCGATATTGAAAGTCCGGCACCTCGGTCACGTCCATTGTGTAAAACATGATATGCTCCGCCGCGTCGCCGCTAAAGACCGGTTCTCTCGCATCGTATTGCCGATAGCCCGCCACTTGTTTGAGAAACTCATAAACCGCATTCATCGTGCCGTAAACATTTGCGCCGCCCATAAAGACGCTGTTGCCCTTGGTCAGGATACGGCAGCCGTTGTCGCCGAGGATATCCCACGGATACGCGACGTCCGCGCCGGCCGTATAGGCATTGTCCCCCACCGACAAATATTTCTTTTCCGCCGAATAGCTAAGCCCGTTTCCCGATACAATTTCCAGCCGCGCCCCGGTCGCCTCAAAAATAAGCTGCTGAAGGTCGGTTGGCGCAAACAAATAATCCGAATAAGCGTAATGGCCGGTATCCTCCGCTTGCGCGGGCATAATAATTTTGTAGTCCGAAGCGCTTGCCGTTGTGATAGGCATATCCGTTCGCGTGACCGAAACCAAATGCGTCCCGCCCGTGGAGGACGCGGCGTCGTCCGGATAGATCGGGTTGGCGGTGGTGCCGCCTTGCTGTAAGCCCGCGCCGTCTTCCCCCAAATCGCCGCCGCACGCGGCAAAGGCATACAGGCAAACGATCAGGACGAAAAGATAGACGATGATTTTTTTGCAGGTATTCATTCGTTACCTCCGGTGACCGTAATTTTGTATTCGCGATACGCGGTATTGCCCAAAGCGTCGATCGCCATATAGCGCAAGGTATATATGCCGGCACTATCCGCGCGGAAAGAATCGATGCTGTCCCCAAGCTCAATGATCGTGCCTTTTGTGGTAAACAGGTAGCGGTAAACCTTTGCTTCGTTTCCGTCAAGGTCGGTTGCCGTTGCCGTCGGGACAGCCACAAGCGTCCCGGCCTTTACGGCCGCCGGCGGATCGAACCCGGCCGTGATCTCGGGCGGCGTGACCTTATCCACAATGATGACAAAGCTGTAGTTTGCCGTGCGGTTAGACGTCAAATCCTTGACGGTATAATAGACCACATAGCTGCCGTATTGTTCTAAGCTGATTTGATATTCGGCAAAAGCGTCCGCCTCCCACGAGGCGCCGTCGGGCGCGGCGACCGAAACCGTCGCCGACGAATCGGGCGCAAGGACGTCCGCCGCGATCAGGCGCGGGATCGTGGTTTTTGAGCCGATCGTATAGGTCCCGCCGTAGTCGTTTCCGACCAAGGCAAACATCGGCGCGGTGGTGTCGTTTCGGATACGGCCGTTAAAAAGCTGGTTGTTGATTTCCTTGACATTGACGGCCGACCCGCCCGATACGCCGTCAAAGCTAAACCGAAGCCGGATGAGCCCGGAGGAAAACCCTTGAAAGGGCCTTCCGTCGGCATATTGACGAATGTGGGCAAAGCCCGTCCCGAAAACGATTTTATTTTCGGTTTGGCTGAGCACAAGCTCTCTGGCGGCGCTAAACCCCGCGGCGTAAAGCATGGCGTCATTTCCGTTGATTTTCATCAGCGTTTGCGTTGCCGCCGGGACAAACGAAACCGCAACGGTCTGCGCGGCGTCCGCCGAATCCGTCAAAATAAAGGAGAGCGCCGTGTATGCTTGCATTTCCGGCACAAGCTCGAAACGGAATCCAAACCCTTCGGCAACCAAGGCGCGGGCATATTCGAAGCCGGCGGACGCCGCTTGCGTACTCACCTGCAAATCGTCCGTCCGCGCCGTAACGGTTATCCCGTCGTCCGCATAGAAAAACTTGGTCAAGTCGAGCGCGCCGCCGCTTTTTGCGTTGACGACGGGAACGGTATAGCTGATTTGGCTGGTCCCCGCCGTATACGTAACGACCGCCGTCCCTCGGTCGCCCGCGGGCGTGATGTTTGCCCTGCCGCCGCTTATGTCCAACGGCGTCCCGTCCAGCGTGACGGCGGCGGTTGCCGCGACCCGCTCGGAGCCGGATGCCGTGATCCGGTAAGCGGCCAGCTCGGGCAGCGCATACGAAAATCCGCCCAAAAATTGTTTGGGCAGCGCCGGATCGTCGGAAAATACGGGGGCGGCCGCGTACGTGACGTTGACGTTGTACACATACATATCAAACCGACCGACAAAATCCCGCGCCTCATACACAACGGCGTATACGCCGGCCCTGGGCGCGACAAAATACCCGTCCGTCACAAGCGAAGTAAAGCCCTCTCCGCTCACAAGGATCCGCCGGTCTACCCTGCCTATCCCGCCTGTTGATCGGATAGCGGCGACGGGGATCCTTGTCCCCGCATAGCCGTCGGTAACGCGCTCGTGATAGAGCGCGGAAACATCGACCGCGGGGGCGGAATTGACGGCGGTGACCTCCACCGTTGTTTTTTTCTCATTGCCGAAAGGGTCGGAAGCGGTGTATTCGATGACATACCGCCCCGCTTGCGCGGGCACAAAGCCGCCGTCCGAAACGTCGAGTTTTTCCTTCGAGCCGGGCGAATCGTAATTGGCGTATACATCGGCGGTCACGCCGAGTATGCCGCTCTGGCGGTCAAACGCCGACGCGGGAAAAATCGGGTATCTGCATCCCACCGGCGCGTCGGGCGGCGCGGCATACCCCTGCATATCGACCGAAATTTCGGGATCGTCCCCGTCAATGACGGCGGCCTGCGACAAATCCACGCCGGGAATATCCGTGATCACAAAACGGGCGACGCTGTTCGCGTCGTTGGCAAATTCGCCCGGTTTAATGGTCAGTCTCACAAGATCAGAGGAAAAGCCGTGCCATAAACCGCCCACCGAATCATCAAAATGCGCGAGCGAATCCAAATCGATGACCAAGCGCTGCGACCCGCTTGCCTGCAAGCCGTAAAGCTCCCTCGTTTCGGTATCCAGCGAAATCCCCAACGGATAGCTTTCGTAGGGCTTGACGTTGCCGAAAAAGGAGAAATCGACCGCCGATCCCCAGGCGTTGTTCCGTTGGATCCTCGCGCCGTCCAGGCCCGAGATCGCTTGCCCGTTTGCCCCCGCCGAAAGGTATGACCATTTTTGCGCGCCCGCCGAGGCGTTGTATCGCAAGAGCACGGTCAGCTTGTTGCTTTCGTCGCGTATGTCGGTCAAGGTAAATGTCAGCAGCGAAAAGTCGTACGCGTCGGGCTTTTGCGGCGCGGCAAACAACCGAATAAACGGGGTGTTTTTGGTTTTACCGCTCATATCGATCACTTGGTTGACGGTCAATTCCGAACCGAAGCGCATATTGACGACAAGCCCCTCCCGCGTGGACGCGGGGTCATACTTGCCGTAAACCGCGCTTCCCGTGCCGGAAACGGAGGCAAGCCTTTCGTAGACCAAAAACGCTTCGGTCGCGGTATATTGGTACGCGCCGTTTTGATAAAACGCATATTCGACGGTATATTTTCCCGTTTGCGACAGCGTGACCGTCTCGCTTTGGGTCGTGCTCCCGTCGGGAAAAATCACCGTGGGGACGCCGTCCTCCAAAATTCCCCCGATATATTCGCTGCGGGCGGGGACGGTCATTTCGGCGCCTTTAAGGTAAGACCCCCGCAACGAGCCGCTTAAAGAGGCTGTTTGGACGGCGCTGTTTTCCGCCCGATCGTTTGGCGAAAAAGCCGCCCGATTGTCCAGCAAAAAAGCGGACAGCCCCGCCGCGGCAAACAAAATCGCAAAAAATACGGCCATTTTTTTGTTTACTCTCAACCTTTTATACCCCCTAATGATAAATTTCCTAAAAGTTTTTTATGAAACAGCGCAAAAATGATAAGAACGGGCAACAGCGACATCACCGCCGCGGCAAGTTTGACGGGGATCGCGCCCATCACGCCGTCCCTTGCCAAATTGAAGTAAAAAAGGCCGATGGCGATCGTCGGCTTGCTGGGCAAAAAAATGAGCGCCGTGCCGTAATCGTTCCACAAGCCGATAAATGACAGCAAATACAAAAGCGAAAAGGTCTTCATCACAAGCGGCAGCATAATGCTTGCGAAAACCGAAAAGTTTTTTGCGCCGTCCACCTTGGCGGCATCGCCGAAATCCGCCGGTATCGCCTTAAACGCCGCTTGAAAAATGAGGAAATTCATCCCTAAAAACCCGGCGTTCATAAACCAAATCCCGATCCAGGTATCATAGATGCCCAACGCGGTCACCACCTGCAAAAGGCTGGGGAGCGTCCCGATGATGGGGAGCACCATGGTGGTCAGCACGATGGCGGTGAGTACCTTGGAAATCTTGAAAGGGAATTTTGCGGTGAGGTAGCCCATGACGGCGTGCGACATGGTGCCCACAAGCGCGGCGCTCAGCGAATAAATGAGCGAATTGACAAACAGATCCTCGATATAAAAGCGAACGAGATCCAAGCCGATCCGAACCGAAGTCCCAAAATTTTCCCATACGAGCGCGAAGTTGCTAAAGGTCATTTCCTTCGGAAAACCGTACGTATTGAAACGGAAATCGTAATCCGTCTTAAACGAGGACACCGCCCCCCAAAAGACGAGCAAAATAAGGGAAAGACTGTGCAGGACCAGGACGGCCAGCATGACGGCGGTAAACGGGTTGATCCTTTTTCGCTGCTTGCCGGATTTCATGTTTTTCATGCCCCCTCCCGATCAATACGTTTTAGGGCCGAATTTTTCGAGCGCCCAACGAACAAAAAGCGTGACCGGCAAGACGATCGCGGTCATCGTCAGACCCATCGCCGAAAGGTACGGGTAGCCGGCCTGACTGCCGCCCGACGCAAGCGCCGTCTGAACGGTCGCGAACATATAGTACCCCAGGGTGATCAAATGGTTGGGGGCATACGCGCCGTAAAAATTGAACAATCCCATTTGACTGGTAAAGATGCCGATGATCCCCACCGTCAAAAAAATGGAAAGCGTCGGCCAAATCAAGGGCAGCGTAATGCTAAAAAACTCCCGCATGAGCTTTGCCCCGTCCAGCTTTGCCGACTCGACAATGGACTCGTCGATGCCGCTCATGGCGCCCGTATTGATGAGCACACTGGAGCCGAAGCCCGTCCAAATGCAATAGAACAAAATCGTGACGAACTGCGTTGACGGGGCGGACAAAAGTCCGATTTCGTCCGTGTGGGTAAATAGGGAAACGATCGACGGAACGGCTCTGTCCACAAAATATCCGTACATCATTGTCAAAACCAAGCCCGGTATGATGGACGGCAGAAACAGGATAAGCCGGAAGGTATTGGCAAGCGGCATTTTTTTGTACACATAAAAAGCGAACAAAAGCCCCGTTAAAAATCCGACGAAGGTATTGACGGCGTAAACGATCAAGGAATTTTTGAGCGCGCCGATCATCATCAGGTTGCCCTTAAAGTCGTCGATCACCTTGATAAAGTTTTCAAATCCGGCCCAAATAAAGTCATTTTGGGCAAGACTGAAGCTTTTAAAAGAGAGCAGGATGAAATTGATGTTGACGGCCACATAAAATATCAAAAAATGCAGAATGGGGATCGCGCTCATCAGGGCATAAAAAATCATGTCCTGCCGACGCGTCCGCCCAAGCGATTTTTTTGCGGCTTTTCCCTTTTTGTGAAATAATTGGTGCGTCCGAACGGAAAGCTCATAGAGCGCCGCCTTTATCCCGCCCCTTGCGCGGGAAAGGATATTTTGGTTTTCCGGATTTTTTTTCAACATTTCCCCTTTTCCTTGTGTCTATTCGGTCATCAAGGATGCAAAGATCCTTTTTCCGTTTTCGTAATAGCCCGCAAAGATGTTTTCCGCGCTGAATTTGTTGACGTAAAGCGCCGTAACGGGCTTGTAGGATTGATTGTTGATATAACTGACGTATGTACTCCAGGAAGTCAACGAATCGGCGTTGTACAAAAAGATGGGATTGTCCGAATACGGATAGGAAATATCCGAACGCATCTGACTCTCGTAAACACTGCGCCCGTAATGGGACATCGAGCTCAAATCCGTTTCGGAAAGCGCATAGCCGAGCGCCTTGGTGGTGTTGGTCGTCACCGTAAATTCTTTGAGGGAAACGTCGGTGTTGACAAACCGCATGAATTTTTTGGCAAGGTCGGCGCGCCAGGCGGGCAGCCCCGCGCGGACTGCGCCGTATGCCGAAAGCGCATCGACCATGGTGGTCTTTTTTCCCACGTCGGCTTGCGTCGGGCGCGGCAACGGCATATAGCGCAAATTTCGCTTATATTTGCTTGCGCGGTCGCCGTAACGTTCGGTCATTTGCGTCATGACGGGACTGATCTCGGATTCCCACCAATTGCTCTCGACAAGCATCGCAATATCTTTTTGCGCGGGCTCTAAGGACGAATACAAAAAGTCGCTTTGCGCGTCAATGTGCGAATGGGTGGTCGAAAACTGCCGGGCAGGGTCGTACCAGGCGGGATTTTTGATAACGGTCTCCACAAATTTCAGCGAATAATACAGCCCTGCGCGCCTGTACATTTCTTTTCCGTCGGTCAAGGCGTTGCCGCTGTCGAGCGTGAGCGGCGCGGCAAAAGTTACCGTCCCGACGGGCGAACCCGCGGCGATCGAATCGACAAGCGTATTTGCCGTGCCGTTTAGCGAATAAACGGTGTCGTATTCGCTCATTCCCTCATAGTCCGCCTCCAATGCCGTCATGAGGAATTGGAAATATTGCTCATAGCCGCCTCCCATCCAGGTCAGCGGTCTAAACCCTATGTCGGCAATATAATTGCAGAGCAGAAAAAATTCTTCGTAGGTGGCGGGAAGGCCGTTGTCATGCGGCGTGCCATGATCCCCGTCCGGGCCCGCCGACCTGTCTTGAGCCAAATCGGTGACAAAAGCGTCCGCCCACTGAAACTTATCGTTTACATCGGTGACCGAGCTTTGCCAGTCCTTCTTGAAATATAAAAATTCCCTGTCAAACATATCGCGGTCATAGACAAGGCCGCCGAACGCCGCATAATGCGGGACGGCATAATATTTTCCGTCCGTGGCTTTTAGATAGGTTTTTTGCTTTTCGGTCAATTTTTTTTCGATGCTTTGATTTTCGCCGTGCTCGGTCAAGGCTTCGGTGACAACGTCGCTGATGTCCATCAACAAGCCGTCCCGTATCCACCCGCTGTAATCGTTGAAACCCTCGTGAAAGATGATGTCGTCGGTGCGCACCGACCAGGTCTGACGGACCGTGCCGAGAAGGTCTTTTGTGGGCGTCACCATGACCTGCACGCCCTCTTTGCCCGTTTCGAAAGAAGTTTCCCTATAAAATTCTTCAAACCTTGTCCGCGCTTTAAACAACCACTCGCTTCCAAAACCGCCGTTATAATTTAAAACATACAATTGCGTCTTGGAAGGATCGGCCTTGGGATTGATCGCCGCGTTGTCGATACGTCCGCAAGCAAGCGCGCCGGATCCGATGACGGCCACAAGGAAAGCCAACAAAAAATGCCCGATTTTTTTCGACATGGATGGCACCTCCAACTCTTATTTTCGTTCATTTTATCACGGTTTTTAACAGAAAACTATAACGATTTTACATATGAAGTTACACTCGATTGACCTTTTGACGGATTTACTTGACAAAAAGCCGCCCTTTCCGTTAAGATAAAAATATGTACGATACGATCTATAAAAAGGACATTTTAAACCTGATGAACGACGGAATTTTGATATATTCCGCCGTGTACGACTTTAAAAAAGGCAACGTGCCCGTGTATGCCGGCCATGTCGGCGACAATTCGTGTTATGTGACCTCCTCGCATATGCACGACCGTTTTGAGGTCGTCCTGATAACCGAAGGCAGCGCGCGTTATAAAGTAAATATGCAGTGGTATACGGCGCAAAAAGGCGATTTGGTGATCGTCAACCCTTATGAGCTCCACTACGGAGAGGTGAATAAAAACGTCGGATTTTTCTCGTATGTTTGCTTTATGTGCGACCTGAAATTTATGGAACGTGAAAATGCGGTGTATCCGTATCGGTTTATCAAAGAAATCGCCGACGGAAAAACAAAGATAACAAATTATGTTCCCGAACATGACGGAAACGGTTTGAACCTGTTTATTAAGGATGCTTACGAGGCGCATTTGAAAAGACCGGACGATTGGTCCGTCCTTGTTAACGCCCATTTGCTCGGGTTTTTTTCGGGGCTGTCCGAAAGAAAGCTGATTGCCGCGTCGGCCGCGCCCAATGAGCACAATCGCTTTGTGAAAGACGTCATCGACTATATTCTCAACAATTATCGCCGCCCGATCACTTCGGCGGACGGGGCGGCGGCGCTGGGCTTTAACAACAGTTATTTTTGCCGCGCTTTCAAAAAATATTTCTATACGACATTCGGCGAATACCTGTATGATTTTAGGCTTAACCAATCCAAAATTTTGATAGACCTTTTGGATCGGGCCGACAACATTCGCTCCATCGCAAAAAAGGTCGGTTTCTCCTCGTACAATTATTTTTCAAGCGCTTTTCACGAAAAGTTCGGGATCCAGCCGTCTGTCTACCGACGAACCTTGCAGAATTCCGCCCTGCATATCGCC
>JAIRRW010000027.1 GCA_031255775.1 Clostridiales bacterium | reverse complement strand
GCCGCCCGTGCCGCGCGTCCTCATCGCCTCGCGCACCTGCCGAATCTCGCCCAGCAACAGCGGAAAAAAGCCGACGGCGATCATCGCGCCCAGCGTCACCGATCTTGGCGCCCCGAGCTTAGAGAGGTTGCGGCACAGGCGCGCCGGAGACATCGACAGCCCCGGAACGGCCGCCGCCGAAACGGCAAGGCCGCGGCAGATCGCGGCGGTCACGGCGCCGACGTCGCGGCTGACGAGATAGGTCAGCCCGCCGAACAGACCGCAGACAACGGCGGCAAAGGGCAGGATTTTTAGACAGCTTTTCCAAAATCCCAACGCCAAAAACAGCGCCCAAACCGCCGCAAGATAATAGAGCCCCGTCATTTTTTTGGCGGTGACAAGCCCGATCGCTAAAATTAGGATACAGGACAGGACGCTGATGACCGGATACAACGGTTTTTTTGGACTAAAGCCCTCGGTCAATTTTTTAGAACCCCCGACTTTTTCAATTCGCGGGCAATTTTGATGCCCAGCGCCGCGCCCAGCGCGCAAAGCGCCGCGACGGCCAGGCAGATCAAAATCACGGGCAAGGGATTGACCCGCGCGTTTAGGACATAGGCGTGCACCTCGCCCGCGATAAAGGCGTAATACACGTAGAAAACCGGCAGTGACGCGGGGATATAGAGCGCGGACGCGAAAAAGACGGCGCGATCCTTTTTATACCCGCGAAAGAGGAGCAGCGTCAGCCCCTCGAGCGCAACGCCGCAGGTCATGCTGACGACGCCCATCACCGGCGACATGGCCAGCTGAATGAGCCCGGTGATCACCGAAAACAGCAAGAGCGCGCCCGGCTTTCGCGTCTTCATCAGGGCGATCGCCGGAAACAGCGAAAACTGTAGGCCGGTCACGATTTGCGGCAGGCCGAAAATATAGACGGCAGCGACCAGCGGCATGACCGCGGCCGTCACCATGCTTGCCGCCGCCATGACCGAAATAAACACGACGTCCTTGACGCGGAACCGCTCGAAAACCCTATTTTTGGGCGCTTTTGCCCCGACCGCTTCCGCGTCCCCGGCGGCGGGCACGGACGCCGCGTCCGGCAATTCGCGCTCCGGCGTACACCGATCATTCCGCATGGCTCACCCCTCTCTCGACGACCCGTCCCTTTTCCATCCGATAGCTTCGGTCCGCGATCGCCATAGTGGATTCGCGGTGGGAGACGAGAATGATACATTTTTTTTCTTTGTGCCGCTTTAACGCCCGCAAAATCATGCCCTCGTTGATGCTGTCCACGTTGCTGGTCGGCTCGTCAAGGAGGATGAGCGGGCCGTCGTGCAGAAACGCGCGGGCAAGGCCGATCCGCTGGCGTTCGCCCGCCGAAAGCCGTTCGCCCAAAAGCCCGACTCTTGTCCGGTATCCGTCGGGCAGCGAGCGGATAAACTCGTGTATCGACGCCTTTTTGCAGGCCGCCTCCAGCTCCTCGGCCGTCGCGTCCCTTTTCGCGATCCTAAGGTTCTCCTCGACGGTGTCGTCAAACAGATAGGTCGACTGGCTGACCATCGTCACGTTTTTCAAAAGACTTTTTGTCCGAACGGCATCGACGTCCGGACCGTTGTAGCGGATCTCCCCGGCCTCCTTTTGCCAAAACCGCAGCATCAGCTTTAGGAGCGTACTCTTTCCGCAGCCCGACTCGCCGACGATGCCGACGATCTCGCCCTTTTTGGCCGACAGCGCGGCGCCGTCCAGCACGCGCCCCCCTTTTGCGTAGCCAAAGCAAAGTCCGCGCACACACAATTCCTCAAACGCAAAGTCCTCCCCGTCCGTCACGGGCAAAACCTCGGGCTTTTCGGCCAAAATATCCAGCGCCCGGTCTCCGGCGGCAAGGGTCTGCGTCAGATTTGACGGCAGCGCCGAGAGCGCGGCCACGGGGCCGAAGGACGCAAAGACGGCCGCCAGCGCAATGACCGCCCGGCTCGCGGGCAGGCTTCCGTTTACGACAAGCGCGGCGGCCAGGCCCAAAACGCCGACGATCGTCAGAGAGATCAAGAGCTGCGAACAGCTGTTGGCCAGCCCCGCCCGGTCGTTGATTTTTTTAGTCTCTTGTAAAAGGCGGTCGGAACGCGCGTTGACCTCCTTGACCCGCGCCCCGCCCGCGTTGTAGAGGACGATTTCGCGCACGCCCTTGATCGAGTCGAGAAAAAAGGCGTTAAAGGCCGAAAATTCCCGGCGGTAGACGACGCCCGGCTTTTTTAATGCCCGACTGCTAATAAGCGGGAGGATCACGCCGATGAGGAGATAGCCGACAAGCGCGGCGGCCGCCATCGCCCACCCGGCAAAAATTCCGGCAAAGGCCAGCACGCCCGTCGAAACCAAGAGCGCGATGCCGATCGGGGAAACGGTATGCGCATAAAAGACCTCCAGCGTCTCGATGTCCGAGGTAATCATGGCGATGATGCCGCCCTTTTGCTTGGTTTCGAGCTTGGCCGGGCACAGGACCCTAAGCGCTTTGAATATTTTATCGCGCAAGACCGCCAGCAGCCGAAAGGCGATATAATGATTGGCATACTGTTCGACATACCGCAAAAAGCCGCGCATGACGCCCAACAGGACGGCCAGCGCGGCGATCCAGCCGTAGGACAGCGCGATCGATTGGCCGCCCGGCAGGAGCTTTGCCGCGCCCACCGCGCCCAGAGTCGTGACCCCCATCGAGCAGAGATACCCCAAGGTTCCGTTGAGCACGGCCAGCAGCATGATATAGCTCAAGCCGCCCAGCAAAACGACCAGCCCCGCCATGATTTTGAGTCCGCTTCTACGCATGATACGCCCCCTCAAACCCCTGCTCCAGCCGCTCTTGCGCGCCGTATAACCGCGCGTACTCGCCGTTTTGCGCCAAAAGCGCCCGATGACCGCCGCTCTCGGCCACGCCGCCCGCCTTTAACACATAGATGTTTTCGGCGCGTGTCACGTTTGCCAGCCGATGAGAGATCACGACCACCGTCCCCTCGGCCTTGAGCGCGTAAATATTGTCCATGATGATCGCCTCGCTCTCGACGTCGATGTTGCCGGTGGCCTCGTCAAAAATGTAAAAATCCTTTTTCGCAATCAAGCTGACGGCCAGCGCCAAACGCTGCTTTTGCCCGCCCGAAAGGTCGTTGCCGTCCTCCGCTATCGGCCGATCCAGCCCGCCGCTCTCGCGGATAAACGCGTCGAGGTTCACCTTTTTGAGCGCCGCCCAAATATCCGCCTCGGCGGCGTCGGGCGCGGCCAGATAAAAATTGTTGCGGACGGTATCGTTAAACACGTACGAATTGCAGCCGACCACCGCCAAACTATTATAATAGCGTTCGCGGCTCAGCGCGCAGAGCGCCGTGCCGCCCACGGTCACCGTGCCCGTCTGCGGCACGATTTCGCCCGTCAAGAGCTTGACAACCGTACTCTTTCCCGAGCCGCTCTCGCCGACGATCGCGGTCACCCGATTTTTGGGAAAGACCATATCCGCGCCCCGCAGGACCGGGCTGTCCGGCGCGTAAGAAAAGGTGACGCCGCACAGCCGAAGCTCGGGCTTTTCCCACGCCGCGCCGCCGCCCCACCGCTGTTCGTCCAGCCTCAAGAGCGTCAAGATCTTTTTTCCGGCCGAGGCGCCGTTCATGGCGACGTGGAACGCGCTGCCAAAGGCGCGCAGCGGCAAAAAGAATTCCACCGCGACCAGCGCCAAAAAGAGCACGGCCATGGGCGAGAGGCCGGACGCGCCCGAAAACACCGACACGGCGATGCCCGCGCCCGCGCCGCCAAACGCCACCAAATCCATGATCGTGGTCGAAAACAGCTGCATGACCAGCACCTTCATGGTGATTTTGCGAAAATTTTCGGAGCTTTGGTTCATTCGTTGGTTGTAGGCCTCGTCGGCGTCAAAGATTTTAAGCTCCTTTAGCCCCTGCACGCTGTCCAAAAACGCGTCGCCCATGGCGGTGTACTTGCCCCAGTACTTGGCAAAAACGCGCTTGGCGTACTTGGACACCGCAATGATAGAGACCGGGATCAGGGGGACGCAGGCCAGCAGCACAAGCGCGGTCTTAAAGTCGATAAACACGCAGACGGCAAACAGGATGAGGGGCGCGGACACCGCGTAAAAAAATTGCGGGATATAAGTTGTATAATAGAGGTCGAGCTGCTCGATCCCCTCCAGCGAAACCTGCGTCAGTCCCGCCATCGACAGCTCGTCAACGCTTTTTGCGCCCAGCGCGACGGTTTTTTGATAGACCCTTTCGCGTAGATCCTTTTTGACCCGTGACCCCAAAACCGTTTTTACCCGCCCGGCCAGCACGGAGGCGGCAAAGCGGATCAAAATGCCGCACACGATACAGACAAACGGCGGGACATAGACGGCGGCACGCGTATGGCCGCCGATCGCAAGGTCGAGCGTCCGACAGATGCCCGCCGTCGTCCCGATGTTGGCCAAAAGACCCAAAACCGAAAACAGAACCGAAAAGACGATATATTTCCGGCTCCCCTTGATCAAGGCAAGCAATTCCTTGTCAATCATGGTGATACTCCTACGGTTAGGTAATGCTAACAAAAGGCAGTATACAGGCAGACGCAACGCTTGTCAAGCAAGTTTAACGCGGCCGCGGCGCGACCGATTGCCAAAAGGCCGCTTTCACTCGCATTTTGGCGCAATATGTCGTTGCGCTTGCCATTATTGAGAAAATTGAGAAATTTTGGCATTTTGCCCTATTGTGATTGACTAAATTTATATATTGTTATACACTGTACGCGGCGGTCTGTTTTAGGCAGTGTGCACACTGCCCCAAAAAATAGGCGCCGAAATTTTTTTGACAGGAGATTTTTTATGAAAAAATTGAGAAAAAGTCTGCCGGCTGCCCTGGCCGCGCTCGTCCTGTGCGGCGCACTGTTGCTGGCCGGTTGCGGCGCACCCCTCGTGAACTTCGACAATTTTTTTGCCGATCCGCCCGAGAACCCGACGTTTAAAACGTTGGAGCGGTTAAATTTCGGGGAGAATGTGGATATTAGTGACTCCAGCGGTTATACGTCTCACGGCGCGATCCTTTTAGAAAAAACGGTTGATTCCGACACATTTTACGGCCTATACTGCTCGGAAAACGGCACGCAGACACCCTTGGAATATTCGAGCATCAAAAACTCGGGTACCGGCGTGTTTATCGCGTCAAAAAAAGACGGCGATAAGCTGAAGTATGGCGTCTTAAACGCCCTCGGCGAAAGGCTGATCGATTTTACCTACGATGAGAATCAGATCGAATGG
>JAIRRW010000069.1 GCA_031255775.1 Clostridiales bacterium | reverse complement strand
GGCCGCTATCTCTTTTAATCCAGCGGCATTTTTCGCTCGATAACAGCCTTCGATTTCCGCGCTTAAAAGGCACTTGTCGGCAAGCGCCGCGCACAGCCTGTACAGGGTGACAAACAGATACGCGTAGGGGCTTTTTCGCCGGGAGAGCGCGCGCAGGGTTTCCGCCCGGCTTAGATAATACTGTCGGTATGTTTCGTCGGCGTTTATTAGATAATGGCTTAGGATCGGGTCCTCATAAAGGAGGTATTTTGCGGGATTGGCAGGCCGGGCGCGATCGCAGCCGGGCACCGTGTTGGGAAGGTCAAGGCACATCAGCTCGTCCGGCGTATAACCCGTCAAAAGCTTCGCAAGCCGATCCGTACGCCGCCCGCCGTCAAACGCGTAAATTTCATCCGACAGCCTAAGGAGCGACGGCAAAACCGAAAGCTGCGCGCTTTCGCCGCCCGCCTCCGCCCATGCGGTAAACACAACCCGGTCGATCCCCAGTTTTACACAAGCGTCAAGCGCGGGGACAAGCCGCGTATCGGTGAGATAATTGAGCGGGGCAAAGCCGAGCCAATTGTTGATGTTGCAGCAAAAAATTGGCGTTTCGAAGGCTTTTATGTTGCTTTTTAGCAGTTTTTCGTATAAAAATTCGCTCTTTTTATAGTCGTCATAGCACATGAAGGTCAAATTTTTCGGCAGGTCGGCTATGAGATTTTTTAGGCCTTGCGGGTCAAGCGTGTCGTCCTCGACAAGCATATCCGTCCACATCACCGGCGCAAGACCGTACGCCTCGCAGATAGCGCAAACCCTGTCAATGTGGGTCTTTAGTATGCTTGCCCTCGGCTTGTACTTATTCTTTTTTAGATATTCGCCCAGTCCCGTTTGCTTGGCGTCGTTTAAACAAATGTGGATCCTGCCGCTCGAAAAACAGCCGCTCACCCATTGGATGATATGCGTCAAAAATTGATACGTCGGCTCATTTTCGGCGAGAATCGTATCCTCGTATTCGTAGATGGGCAGATATTGCGCCACGTGACTGTAAAACAGCCCCGCATAATGCCCCAAGGTCTGGATGCAGGGGATGAGCGCAATGCCGAACAGGCGGCAATACGCGTCGATCTCTCGTATTTCGTCGGCGGTAAACCGCCCCCGCATATAGCCGAGCCGCTCCTCGCCGGGGACCGCGATACAATCCTCCACATAGAGGTATAACTGCGAATACCCGCACAACGCCAAATTGACGACCGTCCGCTTTAGGGTGTCGGCATTGGGCACGGCGTTTTTGGCGCAGTCCAGCAGGAATCCCGCGTCAAGCCGCCGCGCCGCCGTCCCCCGGCTCTCGCCCGAGATAATCCGCGCAAGCGCCATAAAAAACTCATGCCGAGCATGGTAACAAATTTTATAGCTTGACCCGTCGGCGCGGCTAAACGTATAGCCGTCCTCCCCGCGCAAAACGGCTTTGACGGTCAAATCGCCCGCCTTTTTTTCTAAATTGAGTCGGCGGATCAGCTCGGTTATCCCTTGCGCAAGCGCCGATTCGCCGTTTAAAAGCCTTATCCGCATACTCAATACACTCCGTACGTCATGATCCGCATCGCGTCAAAAACGGTCGCCGGCCTATCGACGTCCACGAGACGGGCTTCCTCCAGCTGCGGAATTTTGTCCGTCTTGCCCGATAGATAGTCTTTTATGGCCGACCTTGCGTAGGAGAGCCGCTTTTCGACGCCGCCGATACGGTAGTCCAGCGCCTCTAAGCCGCACAGCTTGTTTTCGGTAAGCCACTGCCCTTTGAGCGCCGCGTAAAAATCCTTGAGCCGCTTGATTGCCGCAGGGATACTTTTTTCGGCCAAAACGGCAAGCCTTTCGCCGTCCTTTAGATCGTACGCCGCCTTTATAT
Organism: Clostridiales bacterium; assembly: GCA_031255775.1. Classification (GTDB taxonomy): domain Bacteria; phylum Bacillota; class Clostridia; order Christensenellales; family Pumilibacteraceae; genus JAIRRW01. The sequence continues at coordinate 19,217 of JAIRRW010000069.1, read as the reverse complement.
CCCTGCCCAAAAGGCTCTTGACCTCCAAAAATTTTACCAGCCTTGCCAGCGTGTCAAACATATATCCGTACGCGCCCTTGGTTTTTTGTTTGAGGATCCGGTAGCTTGCGGCGCAGGATTCGGCGTATTCGGCGCTCGTAAAAATCATGGGATGGCTCATCAAAACATCCTCATAAAACAGGTATTTGCACGGGTTGCCCCTTATGTCCGCGCCGCCCCAGCTGTTGGGCAAATCGAGAGATAACAGCCCCTCGAAGTCCATGTTTGCAAGCAGTTTTGAAAACCCGTCCAAAACGCCGTCCGCCGATTCCTCGCCGTAACGCAGCGCCCCGACATAGATGAGGCCGGGCAACGCCGAAAAAACGGAGCACTCCGCACCGTTGTCGCTCCAGGTCGTCAAAAGATAGTCCTCCACCCCCTCTTTTACGCAGGCCGCAAATGCGGCGCCGTTGGTTTTAAAGGCCGAACGGTTGAAGGGCGCAAACCCCAAGCACTTAACACAGCTGCCCGCAAACGAAAACCGATCAAACAGCCTTTGGTGTATCCGCATATTGTTTAGGTAGCCTTCGACCTCGGTTTTGTCATAATCCCAATAGACGACATTGAGGTGTTTTGGCAGGCCGTCCAGCTTGCCTCCCTCGTATTTTAGGTTGGGCAGGTGGTGCGCGCCCACCTTCATTCCGATAAACCGATCCGACCACATGGAGGGCGCAAACCCGTATTTTTCACACAGTCCCGCCACCCGGTCAAGATGCTCGCTAAAAATATCGATGCTTTCGCGATAGCCAAATTGCTCGATATATCGGCCTCTGCCCGCCATGTACGCCTCGTCCATCCCGATGTTGACCCGGTCGGAAATAAAGCACCGCCTCAGCGTTTTGAGCATTTCCTCTATCAGCGCATACGTCCGGTCAAAGGAGGCAAGCAGCGTGCCCCGAATGTCATATACCTCTTGAAATTCCTCATGCCGAAACAGGGTATCCAAATGCCCCAGCGTCTGGATAAACGGCACGACCTCCAGGCCAAACATCGCCGCATAGCCGACAACGCTCCGTAGCTCCGCCTCCGAATAAGCCCCCCGCATATAGCCGAACTTCGGGTATTTTTCCAGCCTAAAACAGTCCTCCAGATACAGCCCCAAATAGTCATAGCCTAAGAGCGCGATATTTAAAATGTACCGCTTTAGGGTGTCGGTTTTGGGCACGGCGTTTCGGGCGCAGTCCACCGTTACGCCCAGCTTTTTTAGCTTTTTTTGCCCCGATAGCTCAAAAGCCTCCTCGTTTTTTCGGCACATAAGGCGGGCAAAACAGCGGAAAAAATCGGCTTTGTCATGATAGGTCACTTCGCAGCGGCCGCCGCTTTTACGCAGGCTAAAGCCCGGCGTATCGGACTTGGTGACCGCCAGCTCCAAGGCCGTGCCGCCGCCAAGGTCGAAATGTCTTTCCAGCTCGGCTAGGCCCCTTGCGACCTCGTCGCCGCCGCGCGTGATCCGAATACTCATATGCCAGCGTTTTCCCCTTTTGGCCGCTTTCCGCTACGCAATAAAAACCGTATACACCGTCCAGGCCGTCATTGCGGGAAGTGTCAATAGATAGTCCGTCCCCCGCTTTTGAAATGCGAGGCCGCGCGCGTCAATGTCCGCGCCGGCAAGCGAAAACGCCTCGCCGCTCGGGTTTCGTACGGTCAATTCGAGCTGTTCGGTGCGCTCGAGCGAACCGTTTAACAGGGTCACGCTCACCGTCTTGCCGCTTGCGTCCACCCGAGGGATAACCGCGACCTGCTCGGCCGTTTCGAGTATGGCGGGGATCGTGCCGCCGCTTATTTGATCCGCCGCGCGGATAATCTGCCGCCGCTTGGACGAGCTTATGATCTCGTCCCACAGCGAAAACCCGAAAACCGCCCACCTGCTGAGCCGCTTTTTCGCCGCGTCATAGGTATGTATGAGCGCGTTTGCGCAGCCCATGGCCTCGCCCGTTAAATGGACAAAATATTCGCCGATGCTGACCGTGCCGCCGTCCCGATCCAAAATGACGTACGGCGGCCGCTGCACGCCGCCCGCCCAATAGGACAGCTTCCAGCTCATGCCCACACGGTCGCCGTTTATCTCCTCGTTGACAAAGCGTTCGCGGCAGTCCGCCTCCAATTTTTTAACGGCGGCGCCAAAACGCTTGCCAAAACCCCTTTCGATCAAAATTTCGAGCGCCTCGCCGTCGGTCAAGACGGGCAAGGGCAGCAGCCTTTCGATCTCGGCGTCCGACATATTGAGCGCGGCGTCCTTGCTAAGCAGAAAAAACGCGGCGTTTTTGTCGTCGTAGCCGATGGGCAGACCCGTTCGCAAAAAGTTTTCGCCAAAGGCCGAAATCCACGCCCAGTCGAATTTCTCCTCGCCGTCCCTAAGCTTTCGCATGTACGCGTCTTCGGACTGGTACAGACAGCCGCCGCCCACCGTTGTGCCGACATGATGCGCCGCCAGCCGCCGCCAATATCCGGCGTATTCGGAAAAGCGTTTGAGCATTTTTCCGTGAAAATCAACGGGCTCGTAGGGCGTCATAAGGGTCGCGAATGTCAGGCCGCTGCAGCCGTAGGCCAAATCCAGCGTCCCCTCCAAGCAGGTGCCCTCGGTCGTCTTTCCAAACGCCACGTCAGGCGTATTTTCGATTTCCGCGCGCGAATCGGTCACATATTCCGGCAAAAAGGTGTTTGTCATGTTTATGTACAACGCCTTGACAAACATTTCGGCGGGATTCTTGTCACAGTAAAAGCCGCCGCCCGGTCTGCATTTCGGCGGCTTGCCGCTTATCCTTTTCATGGGTTCGGTCCAAAACGAAAAATCCCTGCCGCTGTGGTTGACAAACTTTCCGCCCTGCCAGGCCATATAGCTGTCCTTAGAAACCTCCGTAACCGCCCGCGTGATCACTTCGACAAGGCCGCCAAGGCCGTTTCGTATCAGCTCGATATACCGCCCGCGCCAAACGGCGTCGCCAAAATTTGTTTCGTGGATCAATTCCTGCCGGGAAAATTGCGTGTGATACGTTGTGTTGAACCGTTTTATACAGGCATCGCAGTAGCAGCCCAGCCGGACGGGAAGGTGGTTTTCGGCGCGCAGGTCGTCGTCGATCCACACGCCGTCGGGTAAAATGGCGGCATACAGCTTGGTGGATTGGTACATATAGGTCAAAAAGAATGGGTCATAATAGCAAAAACAATAGGGCGAGGAATTGCCGTCGGGCCCCACAATATTTTGCACGGGCGAGCCCTCAAACATGAGGCCGCTAAAATCGAGCGCCTTGTGGCAGTCGCCGTGTCCGATCGTGTTGCTGATTTGCAGCGAAACCTTGATCCCCTTTTCGCGAAAGAGCTTGGCCGTCTCCGCGAGAGCCGCGGCCATGTCGGCGTGCTTTTCGAGCGGCGGAAAGCCGTACAGCGAGGAGACCCACACCTCGTCGCAGGAATTTGGGTACCGCCCGATCTGATCCAGCAGCTTTTTTGACTCCTCCGCACTTTTGTGGTGCATCCCCAGTCTCAAGGTTATCATAACAAGACCTCCCTGTTTGTCCCGTAAAATATGTCCTTTTTGCCGCTCAGCTTTGCGCACAGCGCCTCAAACCGCTCCCACTTTTCCGGCGAGTTGAATTCGTAGCTGTGTCCCCAAATATAAAACAGCTTGGGCTCGGTCGGTTGCAGCTGCACAAACGCGTCGGCCAACGCAAAAATATCCTTGTTTTCCTGGTGGCACGTGGGGTGAAAGCGCAAAAGATCTTCCTGCCGGTCAAAGCTGCCGGCGCTCACCGTCGTGCGGGCATACCTTATGGCGGTGTTTTCGCTTATCACGCCGACGACCCGATCGTCAAACCTGCCGTTTGGATAGGCCATGCCGCAAATCGCATAACCGCACAGCTCCTCCAAAATTTCCGCGTCCCGGTTGATCTGATAGATAATTTCGTCCGCCGCGATCTCCGTCAGCGACGGATGCGTACAGGTATGGCAGGCGACCTCGTGCCCCTTGTACAGCGCCTTTATCTCGTCCGCCTTGACCCTGTCCGCGTGATGGAGCGTTTTTGTCAGCGCGTCCTCCCTGCACAGATAAGCCGAATTGAGATTGAATGTGCATTTTAGGCGGTAGCGATTTAACAAATCCACCAGCCGCACGTCCTCCATCTGTCCGTCGTCAAAGCTGAATGTCACTGCCTTATTCACCCGCGACGCCCTCCCCTGTGTTTCCATCGACTGCCGTTTCCTCCCCTGTGTTTTCATCGACCGTTATTTCCTCCCCCGTATTTTGATCGGCCGCGCCGCCGTCACCTTGCGCTTGCGCCTTGTCCTTGTCAACCTTTTTGAACCGCGCAATCGCGTTGACGTAAACCAAAATCAGCACGACGACCAACGCGCCGATCGCGGACATAACCTGTTGCGCATACACATTCATGCCTAAAAAATGATTGCCGTTTTTCTGTATAAAGGTGACGAGCAAGCTCATGACCGTCGTCGTCCCAAACCCGATCACGCCGGTGATGCTCTGCTGCAAGGCATAGGCGCGCATCCGCTGCTTCGGTTCGACATTGTCGTATATCAGATTGACCGCGCCGCTGTTGATGCCCGCCATGGCGACGGCTTGCAGCGTATAGAATACCGTATAAAAGATTTTCCCGTTGGCGGGGACGGTAAACATATTGACACAAAGCGACGCGCACGCGACAATATAACAAATGTTGAGCATTTTAACAAAGGTATGCTTGTCCGCAAATTTGCCGAAAATGCGGCTGAAAACGATTCGGAATACGGCATAAATGATGCTTAAAACAGCGATAAAGGTCATCGAAAAGCCCAGCTCATTTATCTGATAGCTCCCATAAAAAGGCTGCGTCGAAAAAATGGCAATGTTCCACAGGGCCTGCAAAAGAAGGATTTTTAACACGGTTTTATTTTTTAACAGGGCTTTTATGTCGCGCATGACCTTGCCGTGCGCAACGCTCTTTTCGTTGACCTTTTCTTTCGAGAAAATCAAGGTCATCGAATGTAAGACGGCAAACACGAAAATCGCGGCGGCGCCGACGATAAACGCGCCGTTCAGGTTCCCAGCGCTTTCGAATCCGTCTATCACCGCGCCTGCCGCAAAGGAAAAAGCCGTGCCCCCGATCAGCGAGACGATCTCTTTCGTCGCGGTAAAACGCCCCCTGTTTTTATCGGGAACCAGCGCCATCAACCAATTGACCTTGGAGGCGTTCATGATGTTGCTTATCATCTGGCCGCCCAAGAGCAATACGATAAAGATCACGATTTTGACGCTTTTTGATATGTTAAACAGCGGAACCAGATAAATCACGGCAAAACACAGCTGATTTATCGTGTGCAGCACCGTGACATACCCCTTAACGGAGCGCCGATCCGCAAAAAATAACGCGAATATCTGAACCCCTGCGCCCAAGGACACAAAGGAGAACAGGACGCCCGTCAGTCCGTCGGACATCCCGATCGCGCTCGTTATTTTTGCCAAATATGCCCCGCCTATGAGGATTGCGATAAAGTACTCAAACGCCGCCTCGGCGACGTAAAATACGCGGCTGCTTTTATATATATCCTTGCCGGACTCCATCATGGTTTATGTATGCCCCTTCCTTTCAACGCCGCCTGTTTAGTTTACGCGCTAAACCGCGTATGACCGCAAAAAAAAACCGCACAGGGAACGCTGCTTTATGGTTGTCCCATGTGCTCATTATACACCGACACCGGAATCCGCGCACTGCATAAAATTACACACTAATTGCGTAAAATTCCGCTATAAATCGGTATCATTCAAACATAACTCAAATTTTACCCCTTGCCTTTCGATTCCAACTCGATTGTACCATATCCGTCGGCCGCCTGACAACAAATTTGAATAGACCGTTTAGCCGTCGTAAGCGGTTGTAAGAGCAGGTCTAACAGGTCTACTATACCACCATACCCACTCCCCATGCAATAGCATAATCGGAAAATGTTTTGTATATTTTCGGAACAGATCTCCCCCATCCTCTTTATAGTCAATATCAAACGGCCGCATTGCGCAAAACGCGCAAAAATTGAGCCCCTAAGCAAAATTTAGTGACTTATTTGAAGTTTTTTTGATAGTAAATGGGTGTTTAGAAGAGGTCTAATAAAAAAATCTTACAGCTGTTTGGTTCGCGGCAGGGCGCATAGGTGACCGAGCCGTCCGCAGGGTCGATCGTCCCGCTGCCAAAGGCGCGGACGGGCTTGTACCCGCTCAACGGCGGTACGGCGATCCGCCGCGCCGCGCCGTCAAAATTATAAGTATATAGCACCGCGCTTTTTTTGTCCTTTGCCAGGCGCAATACCGTTTGACACCCGCGCAAATGCCGGTATGACGAGACGCCATGCTGATCCAAAAATACCGTGTCGCCGTCACGTATGATATGTCTTATAGCCCTATAAAATCTAATGCTTTCGTGCAATAGCTCCGCTTGTTCGGCATTTAAATTGGCAATGTCGCCGCTGATACAATACCTGCCGAGCATGGCCGCGCCGAGGACAAATTCGGTTTTTAGCGCCGAATATTCGGTCTTGAGCGTCGCCCATATTTGCATCTGGCGGGGCTGCATATACCGGTGCAGATTGCCTGCTATCACCGCGGCCTGCGGGACGGCGTGCGCGTCGCTGAAGGACGCCTGACTCGAAATCGATAAAAACCGGGGCTCTAAGCGCATCCCGCCGCTGGCGCAGACCTCCAAAACGATCCCCGGCGCCTCGCGCTTTATCTCCCCAAAAAAATTGAGCACGCCGTCAATATGCCGCCGCAGGCCCTCGGCCGGGCTAAACGCTCCGTCTACCCCCACGCCCACATTGTCGTTATAATCGATTTTGATATAGGAAAATCCGTTGTCCTTTAATAGGCCGATGACCCGATCGCGCAGGTGCGCGATGACCCGCGCCTCGCGGAAGTCAAAAAATACCCGGTGCCCGTGCGAAACGATTTTCCCGTCCCGTCTAAGGAGACAATCGTTGAGGCGCGTATACGCGTCGCTGTCCTCGGTGACCGATTCGAATTCGAACCAAAGCCCCGGCAGCATCCCGTGCTTTTTGACTTCCTCGGCCAATTCGCCGATCCCGTTTGGGAATTTTTCGCGATCGACCTCCCAATCCCCGTTTGTGTGGCGGTTTGATTGATTGTCCTTAAACCATCCGGCATCCGTAATGAAATAGTCGATCCCGAATTTTGCCGCGGCCGCGATCAACGGGCGCAAGGTCGCCATCGAATGTTTGCCCCAGCTGTAACAAAATTCGTTGTATAAAATCGGCAATTCGTCCTCGCCCGGCGCAAAATCCGTCTCGGCGGCATAGTAGTCCGTCAGCCTGTTTGCCGCCGCCAATAGATCGCCCGCCGCCGCCGTCAGAAACGCGCGGTCCGTCGTGTACCTTTCGCCCGGCCGCAGCTCGCGCGCAAAATGCCCCACATTATAATCCGCCCGGCCGCCGCTAAACGAAATGCCGCAGTTAAAGTGGTGCGCTTCCAGTTGCCAGGCGTCGGGACATTCGATCGAAAAGGCGTACGTCACGCCGTTTTTCTTGTCCTCCAGCGCCATAAAGGGCAGATGTCCGTTTGCGGGCATACTTCCCGTCTGCCCGATCCGAAACAGCCTGTTTCCCAAACATGACCAGCTATCCTCCAAGGACAGCTCGGTCAAGGTGTTGCTCACCAAGCGCCCTTCGGAGCTCCAGTGCGAAAGCATATGGTGAAGAATCATGTTGTCCGTATCGTTTTCGGTATCGAACGGCGACATATTTGAGACGTTAAAGCTCGCCAACATCTCGATGACCTCGGTTTTATCCGAGCCGTTGAATACACTGCAAAAGCACGCCAGCGCGTCGATCCCGTTTTTATACCGCAAGGTGTGCGTCCCCGAGAGGCCGGTATCGTTTTTTAGCTCGGTAACAATATCGATCCCGTCTTTTTGAGGTATTTTTTGCTGCGAAACGGGCTTAAACCCGTATGACGACGCCGAATTTTTCATGCTCAATCCGGCGCTGTATCCATTGGCGCCCGTATCGCCGCGCAGGTGGATTTGAAACAGGCTTTGCGTCCGCACGTGCTTAAACTTATCCTTCATAAAGGACAGATCGAGCTTTTCGGGTTTTATCGCGTCCCGATATGCCTTGGGAATGACGGTCAGGGACATAACGCCGTCCGCCGTGCTGTAAACGGCGGTCAAATTTCCTAAATCGTATAAGGTAAGTGGCTTCAATTTTCGCGTCCTCTGTGTCGTCATATCCGTGTGTTTATCTTGATTCGATTTTCCCGGTAAAAGGGGCTTGCCGGGGCGGCGATCTGAATCCGGGATACGCCGCGGTAATTGTCCGGCGTAACGTCAATTGACCCGAATCTTATCCCGTCGAAGTAGGTGTCGCCCACATAACAATTTTCGCCGTCCGCCGCGCCGCTTAGGGTAATCAATATGCTGATGGCGTACGGGTGCAGCCTTGCCCCCGTCACAACGTGCTTTGCGCGAATGTCTTTAAAATATATGTTGTTGATCCGTCCGCCCTCGTCGGCATTTCGGGCGCGGTTGAAAATGGAGGCCAGGGTATTGTGGGTCTTGTATATCTCGGTGTTTTCAAAATAAATATTGCTGAAAACCGCGTCCTTATTTGTCCCCATGCGTATCACGCAGCTCCCCAAATGCTCGATCCAGGTGGGCTGGGAAAACCCGACGGAATTGTCGATGAATCGGACGTTGGATATGCTTCGGTTTGCCTCGTGGATCACGCCGTAGGCCGCGCCCTTGTCCGTCCAGACGGTATTGTTTTTAAACAGCGCGTCATTGTCGGTCGTGACGCCCGGCGGGACGCTGTGGTAATAGGATTTGACCTCCATCGCGTCGTCGCCCGTCCGCACAAAGCAATCGGTGACGACGCCGCCCGCGCAGTCGGACAGCATGACGCCGTCCGAATATGTCCGGTAGCCAAACAGCATCAGCTTTGACGCCGATACGTTGCGGCAGTACCAAAAGTTGACCGTCCAGTTGTTGGCGTTGACCGAAATGAAATCGCTCACCTCGATATCGGTGACGTTGACAAACTTAAAGACGGCTTTTGTTTTATCGTCGCCGCCCGCACAGGCCGAAAAATCAAACAGGGCGCTTCCCTGTATTTTCACGTTTTTTTGATCTCGGCTCTCCAGCGCGGCGTACGAATCGCCCGCGCCCGCCTCGTACACCTTAAAAAACGCGCCGCTCTCAAAATAGACGATCGAGTCCGAGGGGATATGGATGCGCGTGATCTCATAATTGCCTTTTTTGAAGTAGTACGCCGTGCGTTCCCGCGTGAGATCGGTTTGTGCTCCCGTGTAGACGCCCGGCTCGAAATATTCGGTTTCGTAGCCCTCGGGGACGGAGAACGCCGCCTTTTGCGCGACATACACGGTCAGCGCGTAGTCCGGCTTGTCGTCGAAAACAAAGGTAAAATCGCCCAAGCCGTTGAGCGCCGCTTTGGCGGCATTGCCCGCAAGCGATGCGGTGACGCCCTTTTTTTCGGGCAATACGACGCACCCGGTTGCGTCGGCGGCCAAAAGGGTCACCTCCGCGTCCAGACGAATGTTTTGTGCCCTCTCTATCTCGATTTTGGCAAAGGCATGGATCTGATAGCCCGCCCTGGTGGCGTATGTGGGAATTGCCGTTCCGTTGACGCGCAGCGAATGTGTGACGTTTTCGATCACGCCGTAATCGAGCGGGCCGTCATGGCTGCGCTCGCCCGGCTGTCCGTAATGGTCACGCGTTTCCCGCCAAAACGCCGCCATGTCGGTGACGCCGCCTTTGACCTCGTATGCCACGGGAAAAACCTCCGTCGGCGCTTCCGGCGCTTTCCCGCAACCGGCCGCTCCGCACAGAGCCAACGGACACATGAAACATATCATCCAAAATAGGACTGCCGACCTTTTCCCGTTCATTTCCTTTTCTTTCCTCGCAAAACCGCGCTACGACAGGGTATTGACCTTTAGATTGCTTGTGTCCCAGCCGGCGTGGGTCTTGACCGCGTCGGTGGCAATATCGTCCGCCGTAAAGCCGCCCGCGTCCGTCGTCAGGCTGTCCACATAGATCGCGCCGATCTTTCCGGTCGCCGTATTGTCCGAACGCACATTGACAGCCACCCCGCTCCTGTTGTGCGCGACGGTTATGTTTTTAAAATAAATGTCATAAATATTGCCGTAGATCGAATTGCCGCCGTAGGAGCGAATCGTAATATTGATGACCGGATTGTACGTCGTGTACACCTCGATGTTTTCAAAACGGATATCGTGTATCTTGGTGTTTGGCGTACGTCCCTGCTGAATCACCATAGGCCCCGCGTTGATTGACGCCTGAACGGCAAAGCCGACGCTGCAATCGCGAAAGGTCACGTTTTTTATATCCCGGTTGGTCTCATAAATCGCGCCGTATGCCGACGCCTTATCCGTCCATACCGCACAACGCTGAAACAGGATGTTGTCCGTCGTGCCCTCGTCGGACGCGGACTTGACCTCGACGGCGTCGTCGCCCGTGCGCACAAAGCAGTCCTCCACGATCCCGTCGCGGCAGTCGGACAGCATGATGCCGTCCGAATATGTCCGATACCCCAGCAGCAGATTATTCTTGACCTTGACGGTTTCGCAGTTGCTAAAGGTGAGCGTCCAGGTATGCGAGTTAATGATCGTGAGGCCTTCGACTGACACATTTTTTGCGCCGTAAAAGCTGATGCCCGGCCGCCGCCCGCCCGCAACCCTGTCGCCGCCTGGACACGCCGACATATCGATGAGGCCGCGGCCCGCGACCCGGATATTCTTTCCGACCCCTCTGATCGCGTATCCGTCGCCGCCTGTCGTGACGGGCGTCACCTCGATATACGCGCCCGGCTCGAAATACAGCACACTGTCGGCGGGCAGTCTGATCACGTCCGTCTTGTGCCTGCCGGCCTTAAACCTGTACACCGTTTCCCCTTGGGTAAAATTGGTTTCCTTAGCGGTATGCTCGCCCGGCGCCAGTTCTGTCGTTTGATAGCCGTCCGGCGCCGAAAACACCTCGTATTCCGCCACAAACAGCGTAAAGGCCTCGGTATAGCCCTTATTAAAGACAAACGAAAAGCTGCCCGTTTTTTTGAGCTTGGCGCTTACGACCCTGTTTTTTAAGGTTGCGCTCACCCCCGCGCTTTCGGGCAGGACCGTGACGGTCGGGGACGGCTTTTCTAAAACGGCGGCGCTGTCCGACACGGTGAGCCGTATATTGAGCAAAAATTCACCGCCCTTTTCGCGCTCTACGTCCACGTACGAAAACGAATGTATGCCGTTTGTCGTGCGCGCGCCGTACACCGGCACGCCCGCTCCGTTGATTTCCAGCGTAAAATACGGCGACGCCACAATGCCGTCCGCCGCCGCGTCATTATTGGTCGCGGCAACGGTATAGCCCCCGATCTCGCCGATCGAGCCAAGCGTCTTTACCCCGTCATAGGTGACGGCGTACACCTTTCCGCTCCCTCCGGCGCAGGCCGTCAACGACAGCGCGCAAATCGCGAACATGACCGACATGACCCACACATAAAGCTTTTTCACCTAAACCCTCCCGATCGGTTTTTTTATCCTAAGCCTCAATTGTTTTGACAAGCGCAAAATTTTTTTCATTCACGACCTTACCCCTACTGCTTGACCGAGCCGATCATGACGCCCTTTGTAAAGTATTTTTGCAAAAACGGATAGATGGCCAAAATGGGGATGATCGTGACGACGATCATGGCGGCGTTGCGGCCTTGGCCGAAAAGGTTTTGCATATTGACGGTGTGTTCTTGCGACAACGGGTCGCTGATCGAAAGCAATACGGTGTCGCGCAGGCGCAGGGCAAGCGGATGCAAATCGCGGGACTTGGTCAAAAACAGGGACGGCCAATACCAATCGTCCCACTTGCTCACCGTATAAAATAGCATGATCGTCGCGATCCCCGCCTTGGATAGCGGCATAATAAACTGGATCAAAATGCGAAACTCGGACGCGCCGTCGAGCTTGCACGATTCGATCAGACTGTCGGGGACCTGCTTAAAAAAGTTGCGCAAAACGATCATGTTAAACGAGCTGATCCCGAAGGGAATGATGAGCACCGCAAGGTTGTTTGTCCCGATGATCGAGCCGGTCGTCATATAAAAGGGGATCAGGCCGCCGCTGAAAAACATGGTGGCCACAATAAAGGTAAAGATGATTTTTAATCCCGGGACATTCTTTTTGGTAAAGGCGTACGCGCCAAGGCTTGTCAGGACGGTCGCGTAAAGCACGTATACGACGGTAATAAAGATGGATATGCCAAAGGCCTGCCCGACCTTTCCCTGCTGAAAAATAAATTTGTACGCGTCGATATGCGGCTCAAAGGGCAGCACCAATAGCTTGGCGTTGAGATAGTCGGCGCGCGAGGATATGCTCAAAAGGATGACATAGGCGACCGGAAAGGCGCACAAAAAGGCAAACAACCCCAAAAGGATATAATTGATATAGTCAAAGGGCTTCATGCGGCGTTTTTTTGCGCGGGGCAATTTTAGGGCGGCAGGCGTCTCGGCCAAGGCCGGTTTTTTTGTATTTTCCATATCGAATGACCCCCTCTATCAATCCAAAACGTACATACTGTAGCCCGTTATCTTTTTTATGATCAGATTGCCCGACACAAGCAAAAACACATTGATCACGTTTTTAAACAGGCCGACGGCGGTAGCCAATTCGTATCTGGGCGCGCGATCCCCGCCGCCCATGCCCACACGGTACACAAAGGTATCGATGACATCCGCCACACTGTAGACGTTGGCGTTGTACAGGCTGTAAATCGAGCCGAAGTTGGCGTTCATGATGTTGCCGATCTCTAAAATGAGCAGGATGACGATGGTCGGGAGAATGGAGGGTATCGTGATGTGGCGGATACATTGAAAGCGCTTGGCGCCGTCGATTTTTGCCGCCTCGTACTGGCCCTGATCCACCCCCGCGATCGCGGCAAGGTATATGATGGTTCCCCAGCCGACGTCCTTAATCAGCTCGCTGATCAAGAGCACGGGATAAAACCAGTTGGGATCGCTCAAAAACGGGTGCCGCGACCCGCCAAGGGCGGCAACGATATTGTTTATGACGCCGTCGTCGTTGTTGAGCAGCATTTGTATGATGCTGCCGAATATGATCCAGGAGATAAAGTGCGGCAGGTAGACGATCGTTTGCACGCCCTTTTTATACCGCCGGTGCACGACCTCGTTGAGCAGGATCGCCATAATGATGGGGGCGGGAAACTTGATCACGAGCTTGATCAGGCTCAATACGACCGTGTTTCGTATGACCCTTGTGACGCTCGGGCTGGAAAAAAATTCGCGAAAGTTTGCCCACTCCGCCCAAGGGCTTCCGAAAATGCCCTTGGGCGCCAAAAAGCGTTTCCAGGCAAGCACGATCCCCGTCATGGGCACGTACGAAAAGACGATATAAAAGGCGACGACCGGTATCAGCATGACATATATCTGCCAGTTCATCCGCACGCGGTGCAGCGTCAGGCTTTTTCGGGCGCTTTTTGGGGGCGCGGGCTTTGTTTTTACGCTCATTTCGCCATCCTCTTTTTGCGTAAGCTAATCAAAACGATCGCCGCCGCGCCGCCGCCAAGGACGAGGCCGCCTCCGATCAGGCCGATCGTGAGATACAATATCATCCCATTGCCGAGCTTTTTTATATACTTGCCGTAAAGCGTCATATCCGCCGCGTTTTGGTAATCGGGCGCGCTCACCTTTACGGTCAAAGCCCGATCCGAATACCAGCCCTCAAACGTATAACCTTCCACCTCAAACGACAGCAGCGGTTCACTCCCGTTTTTTGTATAAAAGCTGTTTCCGAGCAGCGTCTCGCCGTTGTAATAGGTGACCTTGTACTTTTTTGGGGTCGCCGATATGACGACCGTCACCGGGCGGTTGGTTAAAATTTCGTATGTGCCGCCGCTGTCCGGCTCCAAAACCGTGTCCCTGTCCCATTTGACGCTGTCGATCGACGCGCCGCCGACGGGCGCAACCTTAAACGAGCATATATGCAGCGTATTGTCGATCGCCGTACCGGGGACAAAATCGGCGCCGTCCAGCTTAATGTCCGTGATCGCGGCCAAATCGGGCTCGTACTCAAAATCGATCGTGGGGACCAGGTCGATCCGATAATCAAACGCGTTGACATTGGGAAACCGCGAATGAATATAGCCTCTCAACGCGTTGACGGCGGGCATTTTGTACCAGGTCACGGCCGCCTGCGTCGTGATGCCGTTTGACAAGACAACCGCGACCTTATCGGTGAGCTGCGCCGCTTGAATTTGATATTCGGGCGTTTTGACGTCGGTCACCGCCAAAAATTCGGGCAGCTCTAGGGCCTCTACCGAGCTGACATAGGTCATGCCGTCCGCCGCCGCGGCGCCGCTTTGGTACAACGTCTCCGCGTTTTCGGCCGTAAGCGCATAATCAAAGACCTTGCAATCCTTGATGTCCGCCGTCGCGTAGTTGAGCGTATTGCTGCCCGTAAAACTCGACTGCATCCCGATCGCAAACGCGTAGGTCGATTGGTAGGTCATCCGCACGTCGATATCCTCGATCCGTCCTTGCGCCGCGCCGTTTACATAGACGTCAACGCGCCTATTGTCCTGGTCCGCCGAAACCAAAACCGTTGCCCACTCATTCATTTCGTAGGAGGCGCTCACCGTATATTGTGTCCGCCATGCCACATACCCCGATTCGCCGGGCACACCCGTTCCCTCGGGCGCAAAAGCGCGGTTGCCGGCGACGACATCTATCTTACCGTTCCACTGCCGTATGCTTAGTGAATCGAAAAACGAGCCCACCGTCATCAAATAGTGATCGCCGTCACTATTTCCGGCGACAGCGCTTCTAAACGTGATTTCGACCGAAAACGAATGTTTGATCAGATCCGAAAAATCGGCGCCGTCGGCAATTTTGGGCGCGTACAGGCCTTTCCCGTTACTTTTACTCGCGCGCGCAAGGCTGAGATACGAATCGCCGCCCTCATCTATTATCTCGGCGGTTGCCGACGTGCCCGTACTCTGCATACGCAGATGATTGTTGCCCATGCTGTCCTTGCCCATATCGTCCGCGTCGTTAAATTCGTACCAGGCCTGCGGGGTGAGCGCGGGCGCCGTCTCCTCGGCGCGGACAAGGGCCCCGAATTGCGACAGCGAAACGACAACCGCGCCGATCAGCACACCGCAAAACGCAAGCACGATCCCCAACTTTTTCATGGTTATATACCTCCTCCCTTGGGACAGAAAACAGCGTGGAAAATTTTTCACGCTTGCGCTTTTTGAGCTTTGCCCGACGCAATATACCGGTTGTATTCGTCCATCATGGTCTGCCCCTTATAGCTGTCGAGATATTCTCTGACATAAGAGTTCCATGAATTGTTTAGGTTGACCGGGACACGTTTAAAATCGTCCCAGCCAAGCGTTTTGACGTCCCATTCGGGCGCGCCCAAAAAGTAGGTCCCGGAAATATCCTGCGTCCACAGCGCCATCTTTTCTAAAAAGTACTCTCTTGCCGGGGTCCGATGGCTTATCATGGACGCCGTTTGAATGTCCGGGTAATCCTCTTTTCCGATATTTTCGGCAGAACGTTTTTGCCGGGGAACGATGATGTCGGCGTTTGTCTGCGTGGTTTGGCTAAAGTGGTCTACGCCGGAAACCAGAAAGGACAGATAGCCCGCGCCGTCGACATACTTGATTTCGCTGGAACGGATCCCGTTTGGACTGACATTGGTGAGCGCCTTTTTCTCGCCGTCCTCCACCTCGTAATGCAGCCCCTCGACACCATAGTTGACAAGCGTCCGCCCCTCGTCGCCGTAGAGATAGTCAAACAGCTTTAGACAGGCCTTGGTTCGGTTTGGCCCCATGCTTCCGTTGACGGCAAAGCCGCGGTAATAGTTGTTGCGTCCCACGCCGCCAAAACGGCCGTCGGGCCCCGCGGGCGGGTCAAACATCGTGATCCGCTCCCGCGCCTCGGCAAGCGTAATTTTATCCACGCTGATCAGGTCGGACAAAAAGTTGTTGTACCAGTTGTGGGCATACACCATGCCGATCTTTCCGCCCGTGAGCCGTTTTTGCTTGTCCTCCATGCTTGCGCCGGCCGAATCCCTGGACATATAGCCCTCGTTGATCATTCGGTTTAAGAAGTTGATCGCGAGCTTGGATTCGTCCGCGATATGGCTGGACTTGTACTTGCCGCCGCCGTCGGGGACATACTGATGCCACAGCGTCCCAAACGCCGTAAATACCCAGCCGTCAAAATCCTTGTTTTCCTCGGACATATAGCCTATGGTGTCGTCCTGGCCGTTGTTGTCGGGGTCATAGAGCGTAAAGGCGCGCGCCAGCCGATAAAACTCGATCAGATCCTTGGGCACGCCAAACCGCCACCTTTGGCGAAGCTCGTCGGTAATTTGCGCGGCGCTCGAAGCATGGCCTTCCGCGACCAAAATCCCGTCCAGCTTGGCGTTTAGGTTGTCGATCCAGTCCTGCCTCACGTACATCGACTTCTCGTTTTCCCAATAGCGCGGGATAAAGTACAGCTTGTTGTCAAAATAGGAGACATTCCTTTTCATGTACTCAAACTGCTGCAGATACGCGTAAAGATTGGGAAATTCCGCTTCGGTCACATAGTCCGAGATGGGCGCGATGTCGCCGGTCTCGATAAACTTTTGCATCATTTCCGGCGAATCCAAGCCGTCGACGGCAAAGATTTCGGGCAGGTCGCCCTCCGTCCAACGCAAATTGAGCTGCTGCAAGTATGTGGTTGCCGAACCCGATTCGCCGACGACATCAAACCCCATCTTTTCGACGATCTTTTGGTAGATGGCCGAATTTTGGTTGCGCGCGGTCAGGTACGACTGAAAATCCTGATTATATACCGTAATGGATTTTACGTCCTCGCTCCACTCCCTGCCCAATTCCTTGCAGCCCGACGCCGTCACCGTGAGACAGATCGCCAGCATTGCCAAAACCATTCTCTTTATTTTCATGTCAACGTACTCCCGTTTTATTGATCGATACTGTGCGTCCCGCGCTTTTTTCGCAAAACCGCCGCGAACGCCCCCAACAAGCCCAACATGCCCAACAAGCCCGGCGCCGCCGCCGCGCCGCTCTGGCCGCAGCCGCCGGCCTCCTTTTCAAACTCCGCCGTAATTTCGACGTCGGCCGTACCCATCACAAAACGGTATACGCCGTCCTCCGCCTCAACCGCCTTGCCGTTTACATATACGCCCTTTAGCTTGCAGCGGTTGTCGGGCGTGACCGTCAGGGTGATCGTCTCGCCGATGATGCCGCTGTTTGCCGAGGCAGTCACCGTTCCGTTTGTCGTAGCGGCTACCGTGATACTTCTTTGTATCGCCGTAAAGACCGCCGATACCACAACGTCCGCATTGCCTACGGTAAAGCTGTACGCGCCGTCTGTCGGCGCGATCGGCGTAGCCCCATACGAGACCGAAGCGACCGCGTAGCCCGCGTCCGGCGTGACTGTCAGCGTGACCGTCTCGCCCGTAGCGGCAAGCGCCTTGTCCGCCGTCACCGTTCCGTTTTCCGTGGCGGCTACCGTGACCGAATAGGGCGCGTAGACAAACGAGGCCGTTATTTCGATATCCGAAAGCTGTACGGTGATTTGGTATACGCCGTCCGACGGAACAATCTCAACATTGTTTGCGCATATGCTTTCGACCTTATAGCCGACATTGGGCGCGACCGTCAGCGTGATTGTGTCGCCGATGATCCCGCTGTTTGCCGAGGCCGCCACCGTTCCGTTTGTCATGGCGGCTATCGTGATACTTCTTTGTATCGCCGTAAAGACCGCCGATACCACAACGTCCGCATTGCCTACGGTAAAGCTGTACACGCCGTTGTCCGGCGCGATCGGCGTAGCCCCATACGAGACCGAAGCGACCGCATAGCCCGCGTCCGGCGTGACCGTCACAACGATTGTGTCCCCACTCAACGCATATTGCTTTTCGAGGGTGACCGTGCCGCCCGTTATGCCGTCGCTTACGGACAAGTCATAAGCGGTCTGTACATCCTCGAGCGTCTGCGCGATTTCGATATCCGAAAAGAGTACTATTGACGCCAGGCCAAGCCCCACCGGCGCAACCTTGCCCTTGGCGACAAAATTTCCATCCTCTCGGTCGACTTGCGTCCAGATCACGTCGAGTTCGACCGTGCTATTATCGTTCAGCTCGGCAATTACCGTGGCGGGGTTCAACGCGGCAAGCAGTTCCGCGGACGTCATTTTATCGTGGACGATACCGTCAAATTCGCTCTCGTCCGCGAATGTCGGCGTATTGCCGACGGCGGTGATATAGGCGGCGGGCGCATGATTGGTTTTCAAGATGCCCGAGGCGCTGTAAACGGCCGCCTGCATCGCATTCATTTCGAAGTCGAAAATTTCCACATTATCGATCTGCCCGTTGTACTTGCCTAGGGAGCGGATCTGTCCGCCTGCTAACACCCCGCCCAACGTAAAGCGGAAGACATCGTCCGAAATGTTAAATTGATTTGCCGCCCGGTCATAGTCTGTCGCGACGCCGTCTATATATATTTTTATCTTACCCTCTTCCCCTTTAAAATCGGCGGTCAAGACAACCCTGTAGGTCGTCTCGGCCACTAAGTCACTTCTTAACACTGCTTGTGTATATCCCGTTTCGCCCGCGCTGCCCAGCGGCGGGGCGCCGGCAGGATGCCATGCCCCAAACCTAAGCTGGCTTACCCCATTGCCGCTATTGTCACCAAATTGAAAATAACACCACTTTTCCGCGTTGCTCGACGCGTCCGCGCCAAAGCCGAGCGGCGTTGCCCAGTTAGAATTTGACGCGGCGGTCACGTCAAACGAAATCGTAAAGGCGGTCAGGTCTTTGGTAAACCGATCCTCGCCCGCGGGCTCCGCCAAGACCGCATCGCCGTTAAATACCGCGCCGTGCGCGCCCATTGTGATGTCACCCGCCCCCACCTTGACGAGATGGTGATTGCCCATGCTGTCCTTTCCCAAATCATTTGCGTCCTCAAAGGTATAGCTCGCTATGGGATAAAGCTGGTCAAAAACATCTATTCTTATTTCCGCCTTGGCGGTCACGTGATCGGGATTGGGGACGCCCGTGATCGTGCCGGTCAAAAACGTTTTCCCGCCCTCGCGCGCTACGCCCGTCCAAACCGCCTTGACCTGCCGATCCG
>JAIRRW010000045.1 GCA_031255775.1 Clostridiales bacterium | reverse complement strand
AATTCTCTCGGGTCGTGTTCACATGAGATTCAAAAGGCGTATTTTGCCGCTTTTGGCGTCATGCCGTGTTATTTTTTCTTGCAATAGTTCTACTATTGCCGCGAAAAAATGCCTTGCCTGCCGCCAAAATCATCTAAAATCCGCTCTTTCTCACTCATGTTCACACGACCTAGTCGTAGCGCTGCTACGGCGTCGTCGAAATCGCTTTATTGGCACAAAAATCCGTCAAAAATCCTGTTTCCCTCATTCATCAAGACAGGTTCTTACAGCAGTCAATAGGCAACGCAGCTCAATTTTTTCTACGCCTCGGAAAACAAGTTGACACGGACGCGCGCCGCGTTATATAATGAAACGTATTATATTTACGCGGAGAACGGTTTGTTTGATTCGATCAATTTAATGGGCGCCGCCGGCGAGGGCAAGTTTCCCTGGTACGGTCTGCTGATCGGGCTGGGGATGGCGGCGTGTATCGCCGTCGCGGTCGTTTTGGCCAAAAAACGGGGCTATTACGGCGACCTCGTATTCGATATCGCGATCTGCTGTCTGCCGCTCGGCATTTTGGGCGCGCGGCTGGGGTATGTCATTTTCGATCTCACCGGAAATCCAAACGCGGACTGGTCGTTCGGCAAGTTTTTCGGTTTCGAAAACGGCGGGTTTGTCGGCTTTAGAGGGCTGATGATCTACGGCGGTCTGATCGGCGCGTCCTTGGGCGCGATCATCGTCAGGCTGCTGCAAAAAAAGAGACCCGATGAGCAGCGCGTCACCTTTTTTCAGATGGCGGATCTGGCGTTTGCGGTGGTGCTTTTGGGACAGGCGATCGGACGCTGGGGCAACTTTGCCAACCAGGAGGCCTACGGCAATTATGTCGGGCAGGATTCATGGTTTCCCTATGCGGTCTTTATCGATGAAAAGGGCGGCTGGTTTCAGGCCACGTTCTTTTACGAATCGATGTGGAACCTCATCGGCTTTTCGCTCATTCTGTGGACGTACGCGGGCAGGCGCAAATCCTTTGACGGGTTCACCTTTTCGCTGTACTGTATTTTTTACGGCGCCGGCCGGTTTTTTATCGAGTCGCTCCGATCCGACAGCCTGTGGCTGATCAAGGACCTCCTCCGCGTCAGCCAGCTCATCAGCGTCTTGATTTTCGTTTTGGGTCTTATGATCATTCTGACACATATTTACCGCGCCCGCGCCCAAAACAAGCGGATTTTTATTCTGGCGCCCGAGGACGGGCTAAACGCCGAATATTTGGATTACGAAAAATCCATGCTGTACCGGCGGACGTTGGCGCCCGCGAATGCTCCGGAGGAAGAGGCGGATATCGACGAGACGCCCGCCGAGGAGCGGTACTGGGAGCAGGACGCGGAGGGGTACCGCGAAAAACCCCTGGAGGAACAGTATTTCGGGCCGGAGGAGGCCGAGAAATATTTTGCGGCGCTTCACGCGGGCGAGGAAGGGGACGACGCGCCGACCGAAAACGACGAGGATACGCAAGCATGACCGAAAAGCATCCGGACGCGGACGAATACGGCAAAAAACAGCGGCTTATCACCAACGCGGCGGCGGGCGGTATCGTGCTCCTGTCGGGCGTTTTTTTGCTGCTGGCCGGGCTGGGGCTCTTGGGTGAAACGTTGACCGTCGCGAGCGCGGCGGTCTGGGCGCCGCTCTGTGCGCTCGGCCTCATTTTACTGGTGGCGTCGCTGGCGCAGCGCAGCGCGCTTGCCATGTGGACGGCGGTTTTATTGCTGCTGTGCGCGCTTGTGACCGCGCTCAACAACTACGGCGGAGCGGCGGTCGGGTATCGCCGATTGTATCCCGTCTATATCGCCGCGCCGGGCATCGCGTCGCTGTTTGCCATGCTGATCAGCCGGGATTTTGCCTTTCATATCAAGGCCGCGCTGTTGTTTGTCGTGACGGCGGCGGTGTTTTCGCTGGAGAGCGGCGGGGTTGTGGGGCTGGCCGTCGTGATCCCCTGCCTGATTTTGCTTCTCGGCGCCGTTATGGTCTTTTTTGCGGTCAAGGATCGGAAAAAAGAGGAGGACGACGATGCCTAGAAATCTGACGCTTTTGACCGATTATTACCAGCTGACCATGATGAACGGCTACTTAAAGAGCGGCCGCGACCGGGACATTGCCGTTTTCGATATGTTTTTTAGGCCCAAGGGGCAGATGACCTACGCGGTCAGCGCGGGGCTGGAGCAGGCGGTCGATTATATCAAAAATCTCCGTTTTTCGGCGGACGATCTTGGCTATCTCAAGGGCTTGGGGACGTTTTCGGCCGAATTTTTGGCTTATCTAAAGGATTTTTCCTTTTCCGGCGACATCTACGCCGTTCGGGAGGGGGAGATCGTCTTTCCGGGCGAGCCCATCTTGATCGTCCGCGCGCCGCTCATCGAGGCGCAGCTGATCGAAACGGCGCTCCTAAATATCATCAATCATCAGACGCTGATCGCGACAAAGGCCTCCCGCGTGGTGACCGCGACGGGGGGCGGGCGCGTGACCGAGTTTGGCCTAAGGCGGGCGCAGGGCCCCGACGCCGGGATCTACGGCGCGCGCGCCAGCGTCATCGGCGGCGCAAGCTCGACCAGCAACGTGCTGGCCGCCCAACGCTTTGGCATCCCGCCCAAGGGCACACATTCGCACAGCTGGGTGTTGAGCTTTGACACCGAGCTTCAAGCCTTTGAGGCTTTTGCGGACAGCTACCCCGACAATTGCCTGTTGCTGGTTGACACCTACGACACCCTAAAGTCGGGCGTGCCGCACGCCATCGAGGTTTTTAAAAAGCTGCGGAGCAAGGGGCACAAGCCCTTCGGCATCCGGCTGGACAGCGGCGACCTTGCCTACCTTTCGAAAAAGGCGCGGCAAATGCTGGACGAGGCGGGCTTTAGCGAAGCCAAGATTTTTGTCAGCAACGAGATTGACGAGGAGCTTGTGGACGCGCTAAACACGCAAGGCGCGCGCATCGACCTCTACGGCGTGGGCACCAAGCTCATCACCAGCGAAAATATGCCCTCGTTGGGCGGCGTGTATAAGCTCTCGCAGATCGAGCGGGACGGAAAGTCCATTCCGCGCATGAAGGTGTCCGACAGCTTGGAAAAAATGACCAACCCGGGCTTTAAGACCTTTTACCGCGTTTATGACAAGACAAACCGCATGGCGTTTGCCGATCTCATCGCGCTGCGGGGCGAAAAAATCGGCAAGCCGCTGACGCTGACGCACGAGACCGAACGCTGGAAGCGGACGGTTTTGGAGGATTATGAGCTGGAGGAAAAGCCGGTCAAAATTTTCGATAAGGGCAAGTTGGTATACGACTGTCCGCCGCTTGACGAAATATCGGCGTATCGCGCCGCGCAGCTGGGGCGGTTTTGGGACGAATATAAGCGTCTAAAAAACCCGCACATATACAAGGTGGATCTGTCCGACGGGCTGTACCAGCTCAAACAGATCCTCCTAAACAACGCCGACCACGGCAGGGTGTAGGCAAAAAAACGGGCAATCAATAGCGGAGGTAAACGGGGCAATGACATTTACCGTTATCAAAAAAAAGGGTTATGATCAGGCCGAGGTGGACGGCCATATACAAAAGCTGACACAGGATTATGAGGCCAAGCTTGCCGAGCAGAAAAACCGGATCTTCGAGCTCAAGGATAAGCTGGCCAAGCGCGAGCAGGAGCTGGAGGAAAGCAAGTCGCATTATGACCTCATCGCCAAAACGCTGATCGAGGCGGTCAAGCGCGCCGAGGAGATCGATAAGCTGGCGGAGGCGCGGTACCGCGAGGAGATTCAGCATTTAAAGGTGTTTCACGAAAAGTGGGTCAAGTACTACAACCGGCTCATCCAAAAATATCCGGCCGACGAGGAGCTTCGGTCGGTGCGCGATTTTAACAATAAAATGCGCGACATCCTAAACGGCAACACCGCCGAAAAGCTGGAGCTCGAACGGTTTTACGATTCGGAATATAAGCGCATCACAAAGCTCGAAAAACAGCGCCGCGACAAATTTGAGGAGGAATTGCTGGACAGCGAGCCCCAGCAGGCCGCAAAGCCGACGGCCAAGTCTCCGGCGGCCGGGTTCAGCTATGACGAGGCGCTCAACCCCAAAGAGGGCCTAGAGCAGATTTTGAAGGATTTGGGGATATACGAAGGATGACGTTTCGCTTTCGATAAAATGACGCTGACGCTTTCATTTGAACGCGGAAAGAGGTGTCCGAGGGGAAAAAATGTCATTTTTCCCCTCTCCCGATTTAAGTCGCGCAAATGGATCCATTCGCGCGAAAGCGTCAGCATAAAGCCGGAGACGAACGATTCTCCGGCTTTGTCTGTTTCCCCGTTCAGCGGCGGCAATAACCGCAGCGCAGGATGATTTCCAGGCAGGCTCGGCAGCCGCAGAGCCGCGAGGGGCGGCAGGGGCGGGGCGGCGGACAGCAGGGGCGCGGGGGGCAGCAAGGCCGATAGATCCAATCGGGCGGGCAACATTCAAAGCCGCCGCAACGGCCGCGGCCGCAGTCCCCGCAAAAACCGTATCCCCATCCCCGGCAGTCGTCATACCGGTCGTGAATATATCGCATGGTGATTTTTCTCCTCCTACATATACATACTATGACAGGCGGCGTGACTCGGTACACAACCGGAAAAAAATCCCCCGGCGCGTGTGCGTCAGGGGATATATTCGTTTAAAAACCTACTCGATTACACGCGCGTAAACACTACCTAGCGGGGTTGCTCGCTTTTTTTCAGGCTCTTGGCGGCGGGGGCGGCCGCCGCGTCCTCGCCGTGGCGTGAGTGGGCGAGATAAAATACTGCGACCGTGCCGGGGCCGGAGTGGGCGCCGACCACGAGGTCGAGGATATTGATGACATATTCCTTGACCGTCAGCTTATCCGAGATGCGCTTGATCAGATATTCGACGTCCTCGATACAGTCCCCGTGAGAGATATAAATGGTCTGTTCCTCGGGATTGACGATCTCCTTGGCCATTCGGGATGCCAGGTTGGCAAGGGATGCCTTGCGGCCAAAGGTCTTGCCGATGGCAACGAGGCGGCCTTCGTCGTTGACGTGCAAAATTGGCTTGATGTTTAGGGTGTCGGCCAGCAGGTGCTTAGAGCGCGTCACGCGCCCCCCGCGGTACAGGTGAAACAGCGTATCCACGGTAAAAAGATGGCACATTTTGAGCCGATTATCGGTCACCCAGGTCAAGACCTCGTCGATTTCGGCGCCCTTTTCTTTCATTTCGCAGGCGATAGTGACAAGGCGTCCCTGCCCCATGGCCGCCGCAAAAGAATCGACCGTATAGATTTTTTGACCCGGATACGCCTTTTTCAGCTCGTTCGCGACGGTCTCGCCCACCGCGTAGGAGGCGCTCAAGCCCGACGAAAAGCCGATATACAGGATATCGTGCCCCAGCTTTAACGGCGCTTCAAAAACCTCGCGGCAGTGATCCTCATTCATGCAGGAGGTTTTGATAGGCGCTTTTTGGCGCATATTTTCATAGACCGACTTTAGGTTCGACTCCACGCCCGGCCGATAGCTCAGGTGTTCCTCGCCCTCAAAGATATAGCTCAGGGATACGATGGGCAGCTGATACCGATTGATTAGCCCGGGGGTCAGGTTGGCGGCCGAATCGGTGATGATCGTGTAAGGTTTGTTTGCCATGGGTTGTTAGTCTCCTCTTTGATGATAGTCATTTTCGACGGTTTGCGCGTCTGGGCTTAGGATACCCGTTTGGCGCGGATTTGACAACCTACCAAAGCAAATTTGCGCTCCACAAAATCGAAACCGAATTGTAGAGCGTTTGCAGCGGATTCTACGGATAAAAAAAAATTCTACCGGCCCAAAATAGCCGATTCTAAAGGGCTTGACTTGCGCACGGAAGCGAATCCCTAAAGGAGGACGTTTTTGACTTTTTTTGCGAAAAATCGGGTCAAATCGCCATAAAATTTGTCCCATGTCGGCCAAAAACATGATTCTACTGTGAGTAGAGTCGTGTTTTTGCTTGATTTTTACGCTTATTTGCGCTATACTCTCTTGTAAATGGATGAGCAGAAATTAAAAACGGTCATTGCCAAAAATATCATGAGCTACCGCAAAACCGAAAATATCACGCAGGCCGAGCTCGGCCAATTGTTAAACTATTCGGACAAGGCGGTCTCGAAATGGGAACGCGCCGAATCGATGCCCGACGTTTTTGTGCTGCAAAAAATTGCCGAAATCTTTCGCCTCACGGTCAACGATCTTTTGGAGGAACACGAGGAAGCCAAGATAAAGCCCGCCGTTGTCATCGTCAAGCGGCGCGTGATCATTCCCCTACTGGCCGCCGGCCTCGTTTGGCTGATCGCCACGATCATAAACGTGTTTTTCAACCTGTTTGAGCTGTTTCCCGGGCTGACCTGGCGGGTCTTTATCTACGCCATACCCGTCACCTTTATCGTTTTGATCGTGTTCAGCTCGCTTTGGTGGCGGCCCTACCTGACGGCGGGATTCATTTCCGGCCTCATTTGGACCGTCGCGCTGACGATATTTCTTTCGGTCCCCATGAATAACGCCTATCTCTTTTTTGTGATCCCGATCCCGCTCCAAATCATGATCGTCCTGTGGTATGTGATGAAGCTCAGACCCGATATGCTAAAACGAAAGAAAAAATAATGCCGCTTGCGGTATTTCCGTCCGGCCGAAAGCGTCGGCGCTAAAGCGGCTTTTCCGGTCCCGGTTTTTCAAACAAGAGGTTATAGCGTTCGGGGTGGAGGATGGCGCCGAGCATACGGTCTTTGGCAAAGGGAATGTCGCCCGTGATCGACCGCAGCAAGCCTTTCATATATTCTCGCTGGGTGTTGTGGTTGGCAGGGCAGCAGTTGCTGACAACGGGCAGCGCCTTGGCGTAGGCCGCGATATCCCGTTCCTTTAGGTAAAGCAGCGGACGGATCAGCGTGACCCCGCTCTTGTCCATAAAGCTGACCGGCGCAAACGAGGAGAGGCGCCCCTCATAAAACAAGGACAGCAAAAAGGTTTCGATGAGGTCGTCCGCGTGGTGCCCCAAGGCCAGCTTATTAAAGCCCCTTTCGACGATAAGCGCGTTTAGGGCGCCCCGGCGCATTTTGGAGCAGAGCGAGCAAGGGTTCTTTTCCTTGCGGGCGGTAAACAGAATGTTGCCGATCTCGGTATATTCGATGTGATAGGGCACGTCCAGTTTTTTACACAGCGCCTGTATGCCGCTGTAATCGGTCTCCTTCAGCCCCATGTCGACGGTGACGGCCATGAGCGAATAGGCGGCCGGCGAAAACCGACGGAACGCCGCAAGCGCCTCTAAGAGCGTCAGCGAATCCTTGCCGCCCGATAAGCCCACGGCGATGCGGTCGCCCTCTTGGATCATTTGATAATCCCCGACACAGCGTCGAAAACCCGATAAAATGGTCTGTAATGTCATGTGCGTCAATCCTTTTAAGGGGTAAGACCGAAGACATCTGTCCCCGGCCTTACCGCGTTGTCGCTTTTTTTGTGGCTTTTTGGTGACCCGACCGTTTTTTCACTCGGAATTTCCAAAGGTGTAAAATCTTTCGTGTCGCTTAATGATAACACGATTTTACCCTATTTGTCAACGGAAAATGAGCGTTTGGACAGAAAACAAATGCTTTGGGCATTTTTCGTTGTGCGGTCGGTTGTTGCAAGAGCAGATTTGAGGGCAAGCTGAAAGTTGACCACACTTTTTTAGGAGCAATCATCACAAAATTAAATTATTAGCCTTTCGGTGGGTTTTAGTCCGTCTGCGGTGTCTTATTCTGACACACGGCGCGACAAATACCCTATTGTTCAAGTGAGAGGTTTTTTGAAAATCACAACAAATCAGAATTATGAGGAGAGGATTTTTAGAATGGAAACAGCAGAAATAAATTTTAGTAAAATTGGAACGAGCATTATCAGCCGAGCGTTCCACGAAAAGACACGGCAATATTATTTATCGAAAAAGAACTACTGGGAACAGTTTGAGGAAAAGATAGGCAGTCACGAACTTGTGAAAAGTCAGCTAATGGATATGGAAGAATTGAGCCGTGAATTTTTGATACTGCCACGGCTTTTGGAGCAGTTCTTTTTT
>JAIRRW010000002.1 GCA_031255775.1 Clostridiales bacterium | reverse complement strand
AAAACGGCGGATTTTTGAGGAGAAAACGGCGGATTTTTGAGGAGAATTGGATATGAAAAACAGGTTTTTTGGTAAATATGGGGTTGGGGGTTGGAAAGCGGTTTGGCTTGCGGTGTGGTTGGTGGTTGCTTTGGGCTTGTCGGTCGCGTTGGCGGCTTGCAGCGGGCCGACGGACTATACGATCACGTACAACCTGGACGGCGGGGTCAATCATCCCGACAATCCGGCGACGTACAAGACGGGCGACCTGCCCATTTGGCTGGGGGCGCCCACGAAGGACGGCTATGCTTTTAACGGCTGGACGCCCGCGGGCACGATTGCGGCGGACAGTACGGGAAACAAGACGTTTACGGCGGCTTGGACAAAAAACGACGGCGGCGGGAATAGCGGCGGCAACGGCGGCGGGAATAACGGCGGCGGCAACGACGGCGGCGGAACCGGCGGCGGCAACGGCGGCGAGCAGGGGGCAAGCTATACGATCACGTATGATTTTTTGGGCGGAAGCGGCGCGCAGGAAACGCAGACCGTCACCTTTGGCGAGGACTATACCTTGATCGTGCCGACCCACGATATTTACAACTTTAGCGGCTGGTACGACATGATCGGCGGCGGCTATAGTCAAAACAAATACACGAATGAGAACGGCGATTCTCTTAAACCCTATCACACGGCGGCCGATATAACGCTGTACCCCTATTGGACGGGCACTGCGGGACTCAATTATACTCCTGGCGAAGATGGGGCTATTTTGCTCGGGACAATGGCTAAAGCTGATGCGCCCAAAGGGACACTTATCATACAGCCCTACTATATGGGTCAGCCGGTGACGCATATCGAGAATGTCGGCGCATTTAGAATGACCGGCTCATTTACAACGGTATCGTTTCCGGAATCAATAAAAACACTGGGAGAACGAGCTTTTGAGGGTTGCGGCATTGTGAACCTAACTCTCCCCGAAAGTGTCGAAAGCATCGGGGATTATGCGTTTCGAGGCTGCGGGGCGCTTATAACGGCTCCGCTGCACGAGGGGCTGACCGACCTCGGAAAGTACGCATTCGGCGAGTGCTTGAAACTGACCGAAATAACTATACCGGCAGGCATCAAGACAATCAAAAGCAACACGTTTTCGGACTGCACGGCGCTGACAAAAATAAACCTGCCGGACGCGCTTGATAATATCGGCGGCTATGCGTTTATGGGATGCACTGCTTTGACGGAAATTATTATACCGGAAACCGTAACGCGCATTGGTAACAGCGCCTTTCAAGCTTGCACTGCCCTGACAAAGGTCACCATGAAAGGGAGTGTGCCGCCCACAATGGGGATAAACATGTTTGCAAGTATGCCCGACCTATTTATGTCCGACCTATTGTCGATATTTGTTCCGGCGGATGCCGTAACCGCGTATAAAGACAAAAAACTCAACACCACTTCGCATATCTATAAAGGCATCAAAATTTATCCGATCGACTATTTGAAGTGGAAAGATTATGTCGTCGATGACGCGGGCGCGCTGCTTAGATATGTCGGGGCGGCGAAAATCATAACCGTGCCGAATGAGGTTACTCTTATCAAAGAGGACGCGTTTAGAGGGTATACGGCTTTAAAGGAACTGAAAATCTCGCATAGCGGATTGAGCATTGAACCAAGCGCGTTTCTCGCGTGTACCGGGATCGAGAAAATAACGCTGTTACCGTCCGTTCTGCCTAACGGCAGGCTTGCTAAGATGTTCAACTCATACGGGTACTCGCTGCCCGCGTCCTTAAAATATATCGTCATCAAGGGCAACGCCGATATAGGCTATAGCGCGTTTTATAATCAATACGCCAACAGCACCGTCATCAGCATCGTATTTGACGCGGAAAGCGTCGTGGAAAGTATCGGGACGGCTGCGTTCTACCAATTTGCCGCGCTGGAGGAAATCATCATACCCGAGAGCGTAACGACGATAGATGAACGCGCGTTTTCGAATTGTCCCAACTTGACGATATACGCGGCGGCGGCGGAAGAGCCCGCGGGCTGGGTCGAGGGCTGGAACGGCGACGACAGACCCGTGTACTTTTACAGCGAGGAGGAGCGCGCGGGAAATTATTGGCGATATGCGGACGGCAAACCAACTAAATGGGATTGACGTTTCCCCCCTCTCTATGCTATACTTGGGCGGATTAGATGTCACACAACGGAGG
Organism: Clostridiales bacterium; assembly: GCA_031255775.1. Classification (GTDB taxonomy): domain Bacteria; phylum Bacillota; class Clostridia; order Christensenellales; family Pumilibacteraceae; genus JAIRRW01. The sequence continues at coordinate 1,119 of JAIRRW010000002.1, read as the reverse complement.
AAACGGAATGTTAGAGGTTCGCAATCTGTGCAAGACCTATTATCCGAAAAAGGGCAACCCGGTGGTGGCGCTGGATACTGTCAATCTGGCGTTTGAGGAGACGGGCATGACGTTTGTCCTGGGCAAATCGGGCTCGGGCAAGTCGACGCTGTTAAACCTGATGGGCGGGCTGGACAATATTACGTCCGGCGAGGTGGTCATCAAGGGCAAGTCGAGCGCGGACTTTAGCCAATCGGATTTTGACAGCTACCGCAACACCTTTATCGGGTTTATTTTTCAGGAATACAATATTCTGGACGAATTTAGCGTCGGGCACAACATTGCGCTTGCGCTCGAGTTGCAGGGGAAAAAGGCGGACAGGGCGGCGGTCGAACGGCTTTTGGAAACGGTCGATCTGGCGGGCTTTGCCGACCGAAAACCGGCGGAGCTCTCGGGCGGGCAAAAGCAGCGCGTCGCGATCGCGCGGGCGCTGATCAAGGACCCGGAGATCATCATGGCGGACGAGCCCACGGGCGCGCTGGACTCCAACACGGGCAAGCAGGTGTTTGAGACGCTGCAAAAGCTGTCCCGGCACAAGCTGGTCATCATCGTGTCGCACGACCGCGAATACGCCGAATATTACGGCGACCGGGTCATCGAATTTGCCGACGGCCGCGTCATCAGCGACATCAAAAAGTACAAGGCCGAGTCACAGGTCGTGAGCGAGGGGATCCGCGTCATTGACGGCAAGATCTTGCACATTCAAAAGGGGCATAAGTTTACCCCGGCCGAAAGGGAAAACGTCATCAAATTTTTGGAGAACAGCGACTCGGAGCTGATCCTGTCCAAGGACGAAAAGTCCAACCGCGATTTTCGCCAGCAGGCGCGCATCGACGGCGACGGCAACAAGGAATCGTTTGCGGCGACCGGCCCGGAAAACACGCCGCTCAGGGCGTACAACGCCGACGACTTTAAGCTGATCAAGAGCCGCCTGCCGTACAAGCACTCGCTCAAAATGGGCGCAAACGGCCTCAAGGTCAAGCCGGTGCGGCTGGTCTTTACCATCCTGTTGTCCGCGATCGCGTTTGCGCTCTTTGGGCTGTCCGACACCATGGCCGCCTACAACAAGGCGGATACGAC
>JAIRRW010000135.1 GCA_031255775.1 Clostridiales bacterium | reverse complement strand
ACGCTCGTGATCGAAACCGCCAAACAGGTCTTGCGCACGGGGCAGATCGGCGACGGAAAGCTGTTTGTCTACGACGTCGAGGACGCGATCAAGGTGCGCACCGGCGAAAGCGGCTTCGACGCCTTACAGGACGATCAATAAACGCCGACGCGTTTCGCGCGAATGTATCCATTCGCGCGAGGGATACGGCGCTTTTTAAGCTGTTCAATAGACCTGTTCTAATTTTGTTCCGTCGGCCTAAACCGATAAAAAAACCGTTTAATAGGCGACGATCAGTACTTCCATCGGTCTGAGCGTCGTCTTTCCCGACACCTCTCTGTCGGTCGGAATATCCCTGCCGGAAAACCGCGGAAGAAATTCACGCCTATCCTGCGCCATATTCACGACAAAGGCATACAGCGCCCGTGCGCTCTCCCGCACCGTCAGATAGACATTATCGGGCATTTCCGTCACCTCGATGCCGCTCATGCCAAACAGGTCGCGCAGATAGTCCTTGTATCAGCTCCGCGCATCCGGCTGCGTGCCCAAGACGATTTGAAAGCCCTTTCCAACCGCCATGTCGATAAACTCGTCCAACCATCCAAATTTGTCCATAGTTGCGTTTACCCGAATAAATAAATCGGTATATACGAAAGAGCAAGCTCCGGACACGCGGCTGCGCCGCCTTCCGCAGCAGAGCTGCGGGATATGTACCGATTTGTCGGCGTCGCAAAAATGCCCTTGCAAGCAAGCATTTTTGCTCCTGAAACCAAAATTTGCGCACAACAAAACCAAGACTCTTAAATTGTGAAATTGTCTACGCCGCAATAAAAACAGTTGCTTTTGTGGCGGCTTTTCCTTATAATATACGGGTAGAATATTTTTATACGGAGGGTATACATGAGGAAATTCAATTTTTCTGCCGGGCCGTCGATGCTGTACGAGGAAGTCTTGCGCCGGGTACAGGACGGGCTTGTGGATTACAACGGCACGGGTATGTCGGTTATGGAAATGAGCCACCGATCCAAGCCCTATGAGGCGATCAACGCGGACGCCGAGGCTCTTTTGCGCGAATTGATGGATATCCCCTCCGATTATGACGTCATTTTCGTACAGGGCGGCGCGTCGATGCAATTCGAGGCGATTCCCTTAAACCTCTCTCGTGACGGCGCATACCCCAAGGGCGATTATGTCATTACCGGAAACTTTTCGGAAAAGGCCTATAAAGAGGCCGTCAAGTACGGCGATATGGTCGCGGCGGCCTCCTCCAAGGACAAAAACTTCACCTACATACCCGCGCTTTCGGCCGATTCGTTTCGGAAGGACGCCGACTACGTCCATATCTGCTACAACAACACCATATTCGGCTCCCGTTTCGCCTCCGTGCCCGATACGGGCGGAATCCCCCTCGTCGCGGACCTCTCCTCCTGCATTTTGGGTCAAGCGGTTGACGTCAGAGACTTTAGCGTCATCTACGCGGGCGCGCAAAAAAACATCGGACCGGCCGGCGTGACCGTCGTCATTGTCAAAAAGGAGCTCGCGAACCGCGCGCATCCCTTGTGCCCGACGATGATGAAGTGGAGCACGCAGATCAAGGAAAAAAGCCTCTACAATACCCCGCCCGCCTTTTCGACCTATGTCGCGACGGAGACCTTTAAGTATGTCAAAGAGCTGGGCGGCGTGGCGGCCGTCCAAAAAGCCAACGAGAAAAAGGCGGGGATGCTCTACGATTATATCGACGGCACCGATTTTTACAACAACCCCGTCGAAAAGCCCTACCGTTCGATCATGAACGTGACCTTTACCTCCCCTTCCAAGGAACTGGACGAGCAATTTGCGGCCGAGGCCGCCAAGGTCGGCCTCGTGTCCTTAAAGGGTCACCGTTTGGTGGGCGGTATGCGCGCCAGCATCTACAACGCCATGCCGCCGGCCGGGATCGAAGCCCTTATCGCGTTTATGAAAGACTTCGAACGCAAAAACGGCTGACGCTTTCCGTATCGGATAATTTTAGAACAAGTTATTAAAGAACAGGTTATTAAGGAGAAATGCGCTTCATGAAGGAAATCCTCACGCTCAATGCGATCAGCCCGCTGGCCGATCAGACTTTCGGAGATCAGTACAAGCTGACCGACGCCGCCAAAAAGCCGGACGGGATCGTTCTCCGTTCGTTTAATATGCACGACTACGACATTCCCGATTCCGCCCTGTGCGTAGGCCGGGCGGGCGCGGGCGTCAACAACATTCCCATCGACAAGTGCTCCGAGCGCGGCATTGTGGTGTTTAATACCCCGGGCGCCAACGCCAACGCCGTCAAAGAGCTGGTCATCTGCGGCCTCTTGTTGTCCGGCCGCAAGATCATCGACGGCATCGAATGGACCAAGACCCTAAAGGGCAAGGGCGGCGAGGTCGGGAAGCTGGTCGAAAAGGGCAAAAACCAATTTGTCGGAAACGAGCTTTACGGCAAGACGCTGGGCGTCGCGGGACTGGGCGCCATCGGCATCCTCGTGGCCAATATTGCGCTCAAATTCGGCATGAACATCATCGGCTACGATCCGTACATCTCGGTGGAAAGCGCTTGGCGCGTGGATCGGCACATTAAAAAAGAATCGGATCTAAACGCCTTTTTCTCGGCCTGCGATTTTATTACCATGCACATGCCGCTGACCGATGCGACAAGAGCGGTCATCAATAAGGACTCCGTCGCCAGAATGAGGGACGGCGTCGCCATCCTAAACTTTTCCCGCGGCGAGCTGGTCGATTCGGCCGCGCTCATCGACGCGGTCAAGTCCGGCAAGGTGTCGCGCTATGTGACGGACTTTCCCACCGACGACATGATCGACGTCCCCAACATCATCTGTATGCCCCACTTGGGCGCCAGCACGCCCGAGGCCGAGGACAATTGCGCGGTGATGGTCGCCAAGCAGATGGCCGACTTTTTCGACAACGGCAACATCACAAATTCGGTCAATATCCCGCCCTGCTCGATGGCGCGGCAGGGAAAAAGCCGCATCACGGTCTTTCACAAAAACATCAAAAACGTCATCAATTCGATCACGGCCGAAATCAGCGCCGCAGGCGTCAATATTTCCAATCTGATGTCGCAGGCCAAGGGCGACTACGCGTATCTGATCGTCGATCTTGACGAAACGCTTCCGCCGCAAACGCTGGACAAGCTCCGTTCGACCGAAGGGACCATCCGCATCCGGGTCATATAA
>JAIRRW010000023.1 GCA_031255775.1 Clostridiales bacterium | reverse complement strand
CGCAGCGAATAGACCTTTTGCGCCGCCCTATGCACCTCGCGCGTCAATTCCTTTTCGTTCATGCGCCTCTCCTTCGCTTGCGCCGCCGCTTTCCCCGCAAAACGCCGCCGCTTCCCCCGCAAAACGTTACCGCTTCCCCCGCAAAATGTTACCGCTTTCCCCGCAAAACGTTACCGCTTTCCCCGCAAAACGTTACCGCTTTTTCAATTCCGTCGTCAAAACCTCATTCACCGTCTTGGGATTACATTTTCCCTTGGTCGCTTTCATGACCCGGCCGACAAAAAAGGCCAGCAGCTTTTCGTTGCCCGCGCGGTAATCGTCGGCCTGCCGGGGGTTTTGGGCGATGATCTCCCGCACGGCGGCGGCGATCTCGTCCGCGTCGCCGGACTGGGCGAGCCCCGCCTCTTTGACAAAGGTTTCCGGGTCAATATCGGTGTTCCAAATGCGCGGCAGCACGTCCTTTTGCACGGCGGCCAGGCCGATAACGCCGCCCTCGATCAGCGACAGCAGGCCATAGAGCTGGGCGGGCGACAGGCCGACGGCGACGTCCTCGCCGCCCTCCTCCCGCCCCAGCCGCAGCACGTCGCCCATGATGAGGTTGGCGGTCTTTTTGGGGTTGGCGCCCAGCGCGACCGTCCCGTCAAACAGGTCGGAAACCGCGCGGTCGCCCGTCAAAAGCCCCGCGTCGTAGCCGCTTAGGCCAAATTCGCGGGTATACCGCCCGGCGCGTTCGTACCTAAGGACGGGCAGCGCCCGCCGCCAGGCCTCCACCTCGGCGCGGTCGAGCACGACGGGCGGGAGGTCGGGCTCGGGGAAATAGCGGTAATCCTGCGCGTCCTCCTTGGACCGCAGCGCGTACCCCCGGCCCTTGGCGTCGTCCCAGCGCCGCGTCTCCTGCAAAACGCTGCCGCCGCCCGCCAAAATCTCGGTCTGCCGCCCGATCTCAAACTCGATCGCGCGCGCCGCCGCCGAAAACGAATTGAGGTTTTTGGTCTCGGTGCGCGTGCCCAGCGGCTCGCCGGGGCGGGAAAGGGAGAGGTTGACGTCGCAGCGCAGGCTTCCCTCCTGCATCTTGACGTCGGACACGCCGATATACTTAATAATGCTTTTCAGCTCGGTCAAAAAGGCGACCGCCTCGGCCGCGCCGTGCAGATCGGGCAGGGTGACGATCTCCATGAGCGGCACGCCGCCGCGGTTGTAGTCCACCCTGGTGAATCCGTTTTCGTGGATCAGCTTTCCGGCGTCCTCCTCGAGGTGGATCCGCTCGATCCGCACCGTTTTTTCGCCGTCGGGCGTCATAAAGGCCACCCGGCCGCCCTTGACCAGCGGCAGGTCGTACTGGCTGGTCTGCCAGGCCTTGGGGAGGTCGGGATAAAAATAATTTTTGCGGTCCCACTTCGAAAAAGCCGGGATCTCCGCGCCGATCGCCAACCCCATGCGCACGGTATATTCCACCGCCCGGCGGTTTAGGACGGGCAGCGTCCCGGGAAACCCCAAGCAAACGGGGCAGCACTGCGTATTGGGCGGCGCGCCGAAAACGTTGGGGCAGCCGCAAAAGATTTTGGACGCGGTTTTGAGCTCGCAGTGGATCTCCAAGCCGATCGTCGGAATATACGCGCCGTTCATAGCCTTTCCCCTCCCCCGGTCTCGTCCTCAAAGCATTGCGCAAACGAAAACAGCCTGTCCTCGGCGCGGGCGGGGGCGATCAGCTGCAAGCCCACGGGCAGGCCGCCGCCGTCCCGGCCGCAGGGAACCGACAGCGCGGGGAGCCCCGCAATGTTGACGGGCACCGTATAGACGTCGGTCAGATAATTTTCGGCCGGGTCGCTCACCCGCCGCCCCACGGGAAAGGCGGTAGTCGGCGCGGTCGGCCCCGCCAGAATCTCGCAGACCGAAAACGCGCGGTCAAAGTCGGCCTTGATCAGCGTCCGCAGCTTGGACGCCTTGAGGTAATAGGCGTCGTAATACCCGCTGGACAGGACATAATTGCCCATCATGATCCGCCGCTTGACCTCCGCGCCAAAGCCCTCGGTCCGCGTCCGGTAATACAGGTCGGACAGGCCGTCCGCGTCGGCGCGGCAGCCGTACTTGATCCCGTCAAAGCGGGCAAGGTTGCTGGCGGCCTCGGCGCAGGACAAAATATAATAGGTGGCGAGCGCCGCGTCAAAGGTCTTGATGGACACCTCGACCGGCGATGCGCCCAGCGATTCAAACACGGCCAGCGCGCGTTCGATCCGTTCGCGCACGCCGGCGCTAAGGCCCGCGCCGAAAAATTCCTTGACGACGCCCACGCGCCTGCCCTTTAGCGACTCCCATCGCGGATAGCCCAAAAATTGATAGTCGGGCGCGGAGGTCGCGTCACGCCTGTCGTGCCCGGCAATCACCGAAAACAGCGCGGCGTTGTCGGCCACGGTGCGCGTTAAGGGTCCCACCTGATCCAGCGAGGAGGCAAAGGCGACCGCGCCAAACCGACTGACCGCCGAATAGGTCGGCTTTAGCCCCACCGCGCCGCAATAGGCCGCCGGCTGGCGGATACTGCCGCCCGTGTCCGTGCCAAGCGAACCAAAAACCTGCCGCGCCGCCACCGCCGCCGCGCTGCCGCCGCTGCTCCCCCCCGCGACCCGGGTCTCGTCCGCGGGATTCAGGACGGGGCCGAAATAGGAGGTCTCGTTGGAGGATCCCATCGCAAACTCGTCCATATTGAGCTTGCCGACAATGACGGCGTCCGCGTCCCGCAACCGCTCGACGACGGCCGCGTCAAAGGGCGGCACATAATTTTCCAAAAACCGCGAGGCGCAGGTCGTCCTAAGCCCCTTGGTCGACAGGTTGTCCTTGACCGCAACGGGGATCCCGGCCAGCGCCCCGACCGTCTCGCCCCGCGCAAGCCGCGCGTCCACCGCCGCCGCCGCCCGATACGCCCCCGCCTCGTCGAGGGTAATAAAGGTATTCAGCCCGGCCGTCGCCCCGATCCGCGCAAAAGCCGCCCCGACCGCCTCGACCGCCGAAAGCGCCCCCGACCGAATCCGCCGCCCCGCCTCGATCAGCGTCAGCGACAAAATTTCTTCCGTTTTTTCACTGTGAATATTGCTCACGTCTATATATATCCTCTTTTGGAGTAGAAACTTTCGCGCGGTTCCCCCTGTTCCCCCTTTATCGCACAAAACAGCGGGGGGAATTGATTTTTCACGCACAAAGCGGCGGGGAAAATTCGCGCGGCAGGCGGCTCATACCGACTGACGAAAAAGCGCGTGATGCGGGCTACGTGTGCCTTGCCGCCTTGGTTACGTATTAGAAATACGCGCCCGTCGGCGGCGCGGCACCTGTTGCCCGCCTGACACACTTTTTGGTCAGTCGGAAGCGGCGCGGGCGCGTACTTCACGTACGTGACCGAGCTGACTTGGCACACGTAGCCCGCATCCCGCGATGAAAGTTTCCCCGCCTTACTCAATCACGGCGGGGACGATAAAGCATTCCCCATCCGCCTTGGGGGCGCACGCCAAAAGAACCTCCCGCGCCGTCGGCGCTTGCGCCTCGTCCTCGCGCAGCACGTTGGCGGCGGGCAGAATGTGCGCCGTCGGCGCGACCGCCTCGGTATCCACCGAACCGATGACCGAAAACTGCCGGAGAACCACCTCCAAATGCGCGCGCATGGCCGTTTCCTCCGCCTCGGTCAGCCTGATTCGGGAGAGCGCCGCGATCCGCCGCACCTCGGCCGTATCTACTTTCATATTCCGTTCCGCCTTTTTCCTCATTCATCAAGACAAGGTTCTAAAAAATCACTACCTAATTATACCGTTTTGGTATTCCTCTGTCAATCGCGACGCGGCCGCTTTCGATAAAATGACAGGCTAACCGTATATTTGTCGAATTTTGGCGCATTTGAAAAATCTTTGCGCCAAGAAACTTGACGAATCCGCCGCTTGCGCTTATAATAATAATATATTGCCCTTGTACTAATGACATAAATTTTTCACTCCGTTTTAGGGGCGGAAAAAATTAAAAATGATTGACGTAAAACGGCTTAAAACACGCAATACGGGCGTATATTCGGGGAAAATTTGGCGTTTAGTTATGTTTTGATAACTTTATAAATGGCGGCAAAACGGCTTAAAAATCGGCGATATTGGCATAAGCCGTCCCCATTAGCGGGACAAAGGAGAAAGAAATGGCGGCATTTAAGGGATTGGGAAAGGGGCTGAGCGCCCTCTTGGCGGATTCCGAACAGGAATACGGTTCGATCTTTGGTCCGGACGAGCCGGGGCAAAAGACGGCGGGCGGCGGGGCGGCGGTTCCGACACAGGAGGTCAGTATCCAGCTGATCGAGCCCAACAAAAACCAGCCCCGCAAAAACTTTGACGAGGTCGCGCTCAACGAGCTGGCCAACAGTATCCGCATTCACGGCGTCATCTCCCCCATTATCGTCGTGCCGCGCGACGGCGGGAAATACATGATCATTGCCGGCGAACGGCGGTACCGAGCCTGTAAAAAGGTCGGCCTCCCCACCATGCCGGTGATCGTCAAAAACTATACCGACCAACAGATCAAGGAAATCTCGCTGATCGACAACCTACAGCGGGAGGACCTAAACCCCATCGAAACGGCTCTCGCGATCCGCCAGCTGATGGACGAATACCGTTATACGCAAGAGCAGGTCGCCGACCGTATCGGGAAAAGCCGTCCCGCAGTCACCAATACGCTGCGGCTTTTGAATCTGGCCGCCCCGGTGCGCGATATGGTCGCCGAGGGCAAGCTGTCGCCCGGACACGCCCGCTGTCTGGTCGTGGTGGACAGCGAGGACGCCCAAATCAAGCTGGCCAAGCAGGGAGCCGACAACCAGACCAGTGTCCGCGACTTTGAAAAAATGGTCAAAAGTTTTTTGAACCCCAAGACCGAAAAGCCGGCCCCCGCCCAGAGTATCGAGCTAAAGGATTTGATCCTGCATTTACAGCGAACCCTCAAAACCAAGGTTTCCATTTTGGGCAACGACAAAAAAGGCCGTATCTATATCGACTATTATACCCGCGACGATTTGGATCGCCTTTCGGACATCTTGGACATTGCGGACAAATACATATAACGCTACCGCTTTCGATAAAATGCCGTTTCACTTGCCTTTTGGCGAAAAAAAGGCTTGCGCGACCCGAAAAACGGCCTTTTTCCACAGTCTGACCGATTGATCTTCACAAGTCAATCGGTTTTTTGTTTCACGTGAAACAAGGGTACCGCAAAACCCCCGTGTTTCACGTGAAACAAAGGAACGCGTAACGATAAAACCTGCCGCACCAGCCGCCCGAAAACTGCCGCCGTGCAACGGCTTATCCGGCCATGCAATTGTCTGTCCGTTGCGGATACTTATAATATGATATTCGGCAGGGACAAGCCATATTCCTAAAATATTTTGTTTCATTCTTTTTTTGGGGATAAGTGGGACGAAATGTGGATAACTTTTATTGTTATGATATAATAACTTTAATTAATCGAATTCTAATCTACCTTGCCCCCTGTATGATTGACTAACGGCGGCGGGACTTGTATAATTTTACCAGGTCGCGGAACCACGACCCGTACCTATACCCATACCTATAATAGAGTTCGGCAAAAAGCCGCAACGCGGCCGTTTTTGCGGCGGCCCGGCGTTTTAGAAGGAGTACGCTATGTTAAAATTGTTAGACATCAAAAAAGACTACGGAACCGAGGACAACATTGTCCACGCGCTCAAGGGCGTTTCGGTCGCCTTTCGCAAATCCGAATTTGTTTCGATCCTGGGGCCCTCCGGTTGCGGAAAAACCACGCTCCTAAACATCATCGGGGGCTTGGATCGGTATACGGCGGGCGACCTGAGCATCAACGGCCGCTCGACCAAGGATTTTAAGGACGGGGACTGGGACACCTACCGCAACCATTCGATCGGGTTTGTCTTTCAGACCTACAACCTCATTCCGCACCTCTCGGTCTTGGGCAACGTCGAGCTCGCCCTCACGCTGTCGGGCACCTCCAAGGACGAACGCCGCACCCGCGCCAAGTACGCCCTCGAACGCGTCGGCCTCTCCGATCAGCTCTATAAACGCCCCAACCAGCTGTCGGGCGGCCAGATGCAGCGCGTGGCGATCGCCCGCGCGCTGGTCAACGACCCGGACATCATTTTAGCGGACGAACCGACCGGCGCATTGGATTCGACGACCAGCGTACAGGTGATGGACCTCCTACAGGAGATCGCGCAGGATCGGCTGATCATCATGGTCACGCACAACAACGAGCTGGCCGAACGCTATTCGACGCGCATCATTAAGCTGGCCGACGGCGAAAAGGTTTCGGATACCAATCCGTATATACCCGAAACCAACCCGCCCGCCGAGGCGCAAACCGGCGGAACGCCCGCCGCCGCACAGGCCGCGCCCACGCAGACCGCCGAGGCGCAAATCAGCGGAACGCCCGCCGCACAGGCCGCCGCCGCACAGGCCGCCGGGGCTAAGCGGCAAAAGAAGTCGGCCATGCGCACGATGACGGCGTTTAACCTTTCGTTTAAGAATCTGATGTCCAAGAAGGGGCGCACTTTTTTGACGGCGTTTGCGGGCAGTATCGGCATTATCGGGATCACGCTGATTTTGGCGCTTTCCAACGGCCTGTCCGGCTATATCACCAAGATGCAGTCGGATACGCTGGGCAGTTATCCGGTCACGGTCGCGGCCTCCGACTATGACATCGCGTCCATGATGGCGGGCGGCGGAAACGAGGAAAGCGATCGGCCGGCCGATTTTCCGGCTCACAAGGAAATCATCGCCTACGAGCGGGAAAGCGCGGACACGGACATGCCGATGATCAGCAATCATTTTACGCCGCAGTTCATTTCCTACGTCGATCGAATGGATCCCGCCCTGTACAACGATATTTATACCTCCTATGATCTTAGGGTCAATTTTTTGGTCAAGGGGTCGGACGGCAAGATCATCGACGCCAACAGCGACGCGGTCAACCTAAACGACCATTTTCAGTCCCTGTACGTCACGGATTTTATGAACGGAACCTATGATCTTTTGGACGGCGCCTATCCCGATCCCGGCGATAAGACCGAGGTTGCGCTCGTCGTCGGGAAAAACAATACCCTGTCGGTCAGCCTGTTAAAAATGCTGGGCTTTGACGCGGCCAAGGGCGACCGGCTCGCCTTAGCCGACTTTGTCGGCCGGGATATCCGCGTCCTGTACAACGACAATTATTATCGGCCCGCGCAGGTCAATACGGGCGATAACAGCGGGCCCAAGCTGGAAAAGAAATACGTTAAGGACGACGACGCGCAAAATCAATTGCTGTTTGACGGCGCCGATTTTAGGCTGAAGATTACCGGGATTTTGCGGATCAAGGAGGATACGCCGCTGTCCTTTTTGTCCGGCGGGCTGGCATATCAGCCCGCGCTGATGGCCGACCTCAATAACAACGCGCTGACCTCCGACGTCGCCGCGGTGCAAAAGCAATGCTATACTTCGATCAATATGGGCGGGCAGGAATTTGTGGTCGGTTATTACAATCTGGTCGAAAATACGGCCGTTCAGATCAATATTTTAGATCCTTCCAAGTACATGGAAACCCTGATGAAGCTGTATATGTACGGCGATTTTGATATGGCGCTTCGGATGGCGGGCGCCGGGTATGAAGACCCCTTAAAGCCCGGAACCGAGTTTTCCATGCCTTCGACGATGGCGTTTCTGCCAAAAACCTTTGATACTAAGGATCGGATCAAGGCGTATCTACAGGCCTGGAACGATACCGAGCTTGCGTCGGTTTATCCGGACATGACCGAGGCGGAGCGGGCGTTTTATGAGATTACTTATACGGATCTGTCCGATATGGTGTCGTCCATGATGAAAAATCTGATCCAGATCATTTCGTACGTGCTGATCGGGTTTTCGTCGGTGTCGCTGGTGGTGTCCAGTATTATGATCGCGATCATTACGTACGTGTCGGTCATTGAGCGCACGCGGGAGATCGGGGTTTTGCGGAGTATCGGGGCGCGGAAAAAGGATATTACGCGGGTTTTTAATGCCGAAACCTTTATTATCGGGCTGGCCGCGGGGGTGTTTGGGGTGCTGTTGTCCGCGCTTTTGACCATTCCCATCAACCTGATTATCCGGGCGCTGGTGCCGATCCCCGTCGGGAATATCGCGTCGGTCAATGCGCTTCATGCGCTCGTCATGATCGCGATCAGCGTTGTCCTGACACTGATCTCCGGCTTTGTCCCCTCAAAGATGGCGGCGAAAAAGGACCCCGTCGTGGCCCTGCGAACCGAGTAGCGCGGGCGCTTTATCGGGGAGCTTTGCGGGGAGTTTTTCGGGAGATTTAGCGGGGAGTTATGCGGAGAAAACTTTTTGAAAAAAGTTTTCCCCGTACCCCTTTCAAAAACAGGAAACTTGAAAAAATAAGTTTATTCTTAAAATCTTTTTTACAAAAACGACGTTTTTTGTAAAAAAGTGCCGTATCCCTCGCTCACAACGCAAGCGTAGCGGCGTTTGAGCGAAAGCGGCAGCTTTTGCGGGGGAAACTTTTTGAAAAAAGTTTTTCCCCGCGCCCCTTTCAAAAACGGGAAAGCGTAAAAAAATTAAGATTATTATTAAATCTTTTTTACAAAAACGACGTTTTTTGTAAAAAAGTGCCGTATCCCTCGCTCACAACGCAAGCGTAGCGGCGTTTGAGCGAAAGCGGCAGCTTTTGCGGGGGAAACTTTTTGAAA
>JAIRRW010000098.1 GCA_031255775.1 Clostridiales bacterium | reverse complement strand
ATATTTAAGGAGAAACCTTGTCCGCTCTATACCGCAAATACCGCCCCGACAGCTTTGACGGCGTCGTCGGGCAGGAACCCATCGTCACCACGTTAAAAAACCAGATCAAGCACGGGCGGATCGGTCATGCCTATCTGTTTACCGGCAGCCGCGGCACGGGCAAAACCAGCTGCGCCAAGATTTTTGCCAAAAGCGTCAATTGCCTGACGCCCAAGGACGGCTCGGCTTGCGGCGTGTGCGCGGTCTGCGCGGCGCTCAAGCAGGGCGAAAATATCGACGTCATCGAGCTGGACGCCGCCTCCAACAACGGGGTGGGCGAGATTCGCGGCATCACCGACAACGCGGTCTACACGCCGATTTACGGCAAATACAAGGTCTATATCGTGGACGAGGTTCATATGCTGTCCGGCCCCGCCTTCAACGCGCTCTTAAAGACGCTGGAGGAGCCGCCCGCCCACGTCATCTTTATTTTGGCCACCACCGAGGCGCACAAGCTGCCCGCTACCATACTCTCCCGGTGTATGCGCTTTGATTTCCGCCTCATTCCGCAAGCCGACATCGAGACGGCCGTGGCGGCGGTGTATCAAAACGAGGGCGCCGCGTTCGAGCCCGAGGCCGTCCGCCTGATCGCGGCGGCGGGCGAAGGCTCTATGCGGGACGCGCTGTCGATCGCCGACCGCTGCCTGGATTTTTCGGAAACGGTCACCTACGACGCGGTCTCCCGGGTCTTGGGGACCGCCGGACGCGAGCGGACGCAGGCGCTTTTGTTCGCGCTCCATAAGGGCGACGTCGGCAAGGCGCTGACCGTCGCGGCCGCGCTGGCCGAATCGGGCAGGAGCATCCAGCTGGTGTCCAACGAGCTGATCGCGTTTGCGCGCGACCTCCTGCTGCTAAAAACGGCGGGCGACGGCCTGTTGACCGACACCAAGGAACATATCGAAAAGCTCCGGCTCTTGGCCGAGAGCTATAGCGTCGACTTTTTATGCGCGGTGATCGGGCTGTTTTCGGGCATCGAGCAGGAGCTTAGGTACGCCCAAAACCCCCGCCTCGTCCTGGAGGCGGCCTGTGTCCGCGCGGCCAAGCTGCTGACGGCCGACCTTGCCGCGCTGGAGGAACGGGTTTCGCGCCTGGAAAAATACGGCGTGACCGTCCGGGCGGAGGTTCCCGGCGACATGCCGGCGGACGGCCGGGCGGCGGGAATGGCGGGCACGGGGAACGCCCCGGCCGGGGCGGCGGCGGAAAACCCGGCAAGACCGACGGACGTCGTGAGCGTTTGGGGGCGGCTGACCACCCGTTTTCGGCGCAACAACCGCCTAAGCCTGCACTATCTGGCCGGGCGGCAAAACAAGCTGTCGATAGAGGGCAAGACGCTGACGGTCCGCGCGTCGGACGAGGATTTTTTACAGCTGTCCGACGAAAACACGCGCCGCGAGATCGAGCAGGCGCTCGCCCTTGACGGCGGCGGGCTTGTCCTAAGGATCGAGCGGCTTGACGGCGGCGGCCTGGATATGGACAAGGAGCTCGGGCGCATACAAAAGCTGGCGGGCGAGGACAAGGTCAAAATCATACAGTAGAGGAGAGGAATATATGGCATACGGCGGCAGGGGCGGATACGGCGGCGGCGGGGGCGGCATGAATATGCAGGCCATGATGAAGCAGGCCAGAGCGCTTCAAGAACAGATGGCCAAGGCACAGGAGGAGCTGGAAAACAGCGAGCTGACCGGCACGTCGGGCGGCGGGCTGGTTTCGGTCACCATCACCGGAAAAAAGCATATGACGGGCGTGTCCATCAAGCCCGAGGCGGTGGACGCCGACGACCTCGAAATGCTGGAGGACCTCATCGTCGCGGCCTTTAACGACGCGGTCTCACAGGCCGAGGCCTTAGAAAAGCAGGTCATGCCCATGGGCGCAATTTAACGCTTACGCGTTTCGGCCAGACGCGAATGCCGGAGGCATTCGGCCGAACTTTTACGGTGTCCGAGGGGAAAAAGTGTCATTTTTCCCCTCTCCCGAATTTTGAAGCCCTAAACATAGCAAAATAAACAAAAAAGAGAGCAAGCAAAAACAACGCTTGGCGTTGCCGCTATCTTTCTCTTAAATCTTTTTTACAAAAACGACGTTTTTTGTAAAAAAGTGCCGTATTCCTCGGTAAAATGAAAGCGTAAGCGTCGTTTTATCGAAAGCGGCAGCGCCAGCGATAGCGCATAGGATACACGCATGAAACAACTGGATTCCATCGCCAAGCTCATCCATACCTTTACGCTGCTTCCCGGCGTGGGCAAAAAGACCGCCCAGCGCTACGCCTACAGCGTGCTGGACATGACCGACGCCGAGGTCGGCGCTTTTGTCGCGGCCTTAAAGGAGGTCAAAGAGACCGTGCGCTATTGTGCGGTCTGCGGCAATTTTACCGATCGCGCGGTCTGTTCGCTGTGCGAGACCCGCAGCCGTTCTCTCATCTGCGTCGTGGCGTACCCCAAGGACGTTTTGGCGCTGGAGCGCGTCAGCGGCTTTAAGGGCGTGTATCACGTTTTGCACGGGACGCTCTCCCCCTTAGACGGACGCGGCCCCGACCAAATCAGGATCAAAGAGCTCATCGCCCGGCTGGACGGCGCGGAGGAGGTCATCATGGCCACCAATCCCGACGTGGAGGGCGAGGCGACGGCGGCGTACCTGGCCAAGCTCATCAAGCCTTTCGGCGTGCGCGTCACAAGACTTGCCCAGGGCATATCCTTGGGCAGCGACATCGAATACGCCGACGAGATCACGCTTTCCAAAGCGCTGGAGCAGCGCACGGAAATATAGCGCCACCGCTTTCGTTCAAATGCCGCTGACGCTTTCATTTGAACGAGGGATACGGCACTTTTTTACAAAAAACGTCGTTTTTGTAAAAAAGAATTAAATATGTTTTCTCTACGCTCAAAGCCCATACAGAGTTTTTGCCTACTTTTTCTAAAAGTAGGTTGTTGCGGGGGTCTGGGGACACAATCAACAGTGTCCCC
>JAIRRW010000038.1 GCA_031255775.1 Clostridiales bacterium | reverse complement strand
CCGCCAAATAGGGCAGCGTCAGCTCGTACCGCTTGATCAACAGAACCGAAAGCCCCCAGGCGATCGCCATATCGGTATAATATTGCCCTTGGGGCATGGACGCATACAGGGCAAGAACCTCTCCCGCGTATTCGTCCGTGACGTAGTAATCGAGGAGAAGAACCGCCAAAAACCGTTTTTCAAACTCGCCGGGGGCGGCGGCCAAACGGCGGTAACGCGCCAAAAACAACGCGCGGTTTTTGGCGACGAGCTTCAACGCGGCGAGGATGCAGTCCACGTGCGCCCAGTTTTCGAGCCGGGGGACAAGCGCGTCCAGCTTATCCATCACGTACAGGGGGTCCTTTTGCCGGCTCAGCACAAGCCCGTAGAGCAAAAATTCCTCATGGCTCAAAAAATCGGTATACGTATCCAAAAGGACCCGCGCCTCCTCCCGCGAAAAGGACTTTGACAGCGCTTTGAGAGCGGGCAGACGCACCCCCAAAATCTCGTAGGCGGTGAGCTTCAATTTTTTAGAAAACGCAGCATAGCCCGGATCGGCCATGCTGCGTAAGGTCTCCCGAATCGCCCGCTCTGTCATGACGGTCAGGCTGTGAGCTCCTCGATCTTTTGGATGAGCTCGGCCACCGTCGTCACGTTGAGGTCGTTTTCGAACGTGATGTTGAATTTCTCCTCCGCGGCCATGATCAGCTCGATCCGATCCAGCGAATCAAACCCAAGCTCGTCAAAATCGGTGTCCGCAGACAAAACGACATCCTCGCCCTTGTACTCTCTGATAATATCGCTCAGTTCCTTGATTATATCCATATTTTCCTCCTAAGTCCAAACCTGACAATAACATGATTATAGTCAGTATTTCCGATTTTGTCAACCGATTGACCGCTTGGGCGCGGGCAAATCATGAGTTATACGGGCGGCAGACGATAATCCGGCACGCGCGTCTCCTTGAGATAATCCCTAAGCGCCTTTGCGTCCCCTATCCCGTCCGGCACAATCAGGCCGCAGCGCGCCGCCGCGTCCCGCGTATGCACGTCTCCGCCCACCGTCACGGTCAGCCCTTCGGCCGCGGCGGTGTCCAAAACCCGTTTTTCGAAGGGAGAAAACATCGGATGACAGTTGATTTCCAGTCCGTGCAAAAAGCGCGTATCCTGCAGGCTGTGCCCTTGCTCGACCCGAAAGGGATGCGCCTGAACCAGCAAAACGTCCTCTTTTTCGCAAAGCGCGTACAATTCGGACTGCAAAAGCATGTACAAACGCGGATGCCGACGCAAAAATTCGGCGTCGATCCCGATCAAGAGATAGTCGGCGTATTTCCGCTCCGTGGTGACCTCGGCGCCAAAAAACACCTTGAGCCCTCGGCTTTTTCCGTATTCGGCCATCCTTTCGTATTCGCCGATATACAGCTCCAGCCATTCTTGATACGAGACGCCGATCGCGTCCTGATAGGAGGACGAATAGTGGTTGGTCAGCATGACCGCCCCATAACCGGCCGCCGCGTACAGATCGACGACCTCGCTGTATAAGAGCCGGCCGCACAGGCTGACGGGGGACGTGTGGATATGAATATCGATCAGCACGATTGTTTGATGACCTCCTCAACCTCTTTGAGGGTGGGAATACTGGCCGCCGCGCCCGGCCGGGTGATGGTGACGGAGGACGCGACCGACGCGAAACGTCCGGCCTCGGTCAGGCTAAGCCCCTCGTACAGCTTGACCGCGCAGGCGCCGACAAAGGTGTCGCCCGCGGACGTCGTGTCCACCGCGACCACCTCTCTGGCCGGGATATGGACAAGTCGGCTCCTTTCGGTCACGACCGCGCCCTCCCCGCCCAGGGTGATGATCACGTCCTTGACGCCTTTTTTCAAAAACCAGTCCGCCGCCTGCTGTCGGCGCGAAGCGCTGTCGGGCAGAATCCCGGTCAAAATCCGCGTCTCGGTCTCGTTGGGCGCGATGATGTCGAGGCAGGGATACAATTCGTCGGGCAGGGGCTGGGCGGGCGCGGGATTTAAAAGGACGCGCATCCCCTTGTCCCGGCCTTTTTTCGCGGCGTAGACCACCAGGTCCGGCGGGATTTCCAGCTGCATGATCAATATATCGCCCCGTTTTGCGTCCTTTAAGCCCGCGTCGATGTCGGCGACGCAAATGTCATGGTTGGCGCCCGGATACAAAACGATGCGGTTATCCCCCTTTTCCACCAGGATCATGGCGATCCCGCTGCCGGACGACGAGATCGATACCGCCGAGGTGTCCACACCGGCGCTTTTGAGCGCGTCGGTCATTTGCGCGCCGTAGGGGTCGCAGCCCACCTTGCCGATCATCTTGACGCTGCCGCCCAGCTTCCCGATCGCAACCGCCTGATTGGCGCCCTTTCCGCCGGGATTGACATAGTGGCCAAGAGCCGTCAGCGTTTCGCCCGCCGTCGGCATATAGGGCACGACCGCCACAATATCCATGTTGATGCTGCCTAATACGTAAAGCATGGTTTTCCCTCCGATCGCGTCTGTTTTTAATCCTTTGCGGCCGACTGCCTGATCGGTTTTTCCGACGGGGTTTTGACGCTTGCGCCCTTGGCTTGCGAGCCGATCGGGTTTTTGATGCTGAAAGCGACGTTGACAAGGTGGTCGGCGATGCGCTCCAGCGCCGCTATGATCGAAAAGAAATAGGAGCCGCGTTCGACCGAACAGCTGCCTTCGTTGAGGCGGGTGATGTGATTGACGCCAAACTCGGCCTTCATTGCGTCCACATCCTCCTCCATGGCGCTCAGCCGTTCGAGGCCGGTGAACCTGCGATGACTGAAAATATCGATACTGAGGGCAAACATCTCCGCCGCCTTGTCGTACATGCGCATGAGCTCGGCCGTCGCTTCCATCGAAAATTCGATGCCCTCGCCCTTCATTTTCGTCGCCATCTCGACAAAATTTTCGGCGTGGTCGCCGATGCGCTCAATGTCGGAAATGACGTGATGATAGGCGCCGATCTTGCTTTCGTCCGAGGAGGATATCGAAAGCGAGGATAGCTTGATGAGATAGCTGGCGATGCTGTGATTGGTAAAGTTGATGACCCGCTCGGTCCCGGCAATCTGTTCTTTGAGGTCGAGATTTCCGGTCAAAATCGCGTCAAAGCCCTTGGACAGGTTGTCCTTTGCCAGCTCGCCCATATATAAAATCTCGTTTTTGACCTGTTCCATGGCGATGGGCGGGGTGTGCAGCAGGCGTTCGTCAACATATTTGAGCTTTAACGGCTCGGCCTCCTCCGCCGGCTTGTCGCGGATGATAAACTCGGCCAGCCGCACCAGTGGCTTGATAAAGGGCAGCAGCAACGCGGTCGTCGTCACGTTAAAGATGACATGAAACCAGGCGATCTGCATCTCGGGCTTGACAAAAACCGTCAGGAGCGTCCACTCGATCGGACTCTTGAATATCCATAAAAACGGCAGAAAGACAAGCGAGCCGATCAGATTAAACAGGAGATGGAACAACGCCGTCCGCTTGGCGTTGGGCGACGCGCCGAAGGCCGCGATGATGGCCGTGATACAGGTCCCGATGTTGGAGCCCAAAACGATAAACAGGGCGCTGCCGACCGATATGGCGCCCTGTCCGGCCAAAAGGATCAGGATACCCGTGACCGCGGACGAGCTTTGGATGACGGCAGTAAAAACGATCCCGACCAAAATGAGGAGCAAGGGATTGTCGATCGCCCGAAAAATGTCCGAGCAGGCTTGTTCGATCCGCGGGATCTGCATGGCATCCCCCATGAGCTCAAGCCCGATAAACAACAGCCCCAACCCGCTCAATATCCCGCCGATCTTGCGGACAATATCCTTTTTAAAAAACATCATGACGACGCCGACCAACGCAAACGCCATCATATACATCGAAATATTCAAGGATTTCAGCGAGATGATAATGCCGGTGACCGTGGTGCCGATGTTGGCGCCCATGACGATGGCCGCCGCCTGAAACAGGGACAAAATACCGGCGTTGACAAGGCCGATGGTCATGACGGTGGTGGCCGTCGAGCTTTGGATAATGGCCGTGACGCCCGCGCCGATCCCCACGCCCGAAAAGCGGTTGCCGCTGATCTTTTGAAACAACCTTCTCATGCCCGGACCGGCGCTGGACTCCAGGCCGTCGCCCATCATCTTCATGCCGATCAAAAACACACCGCAACCCGCTAACAGGGTCAGGACACCCTTTACTACTTCCATATGTACCCGACGGCTCCTCTTTTCTCGCGTTCTCTCTTTCTCTTCAACGTTTTAATTGTACCCCAATTTCCTTAGAAGTGTCAACCTGTTTGTCTTGCTCGGCGCGACAATTTGAGGTTGGGAATTTACGTTGTGACTATTTTTGGGTATACTACAGCATATGTAGGAGGAAAAACAGATATGAAAAAACAAGCCCCGCCCGATCGGAACCACACAAAAAAAGACAGCCCGGCCGCGAAAAACACGTCCGCAAACGCGCAGACCCCGCAAAAAACCGCCAAAAAAAAGGTGAAATTGCGCGGCAAAACCGCCGTGACCGACATATCCAAACATACCCCGGCCAAACGAACCGCCAAATACAAAATGCTCGAACCCGACAAGTCCGGCCCGTTTAACACCTCTTCATCTTAGCGGTAGGGCGCTACCGCTCTCGTTCAAACAACGCGTTGCTTTCATTTGAACGAGGGATACGGATTTTATTTATGCTGCTTGTCTACAAAAAAACGAACGCTCGGGGGAAAGGATGGGCGTCCGTTTTTTTGTTGATAGGTTGGTGCGGGGGGCGTTTAGAAGCCTTACGCCTCGGAAATCGCCTCGACCGGGCATTGGCCGGCGCAGGCGCCGCAACCGATGCATTCATCCGGATTGATGACGTATTTGCCGTCTCCTTCCGAAATCGCGCCCACGGGGCACTGCGCTTCGCAGGCGCCGCAGCTGATACATTCGTCCGAAATGACATATGCCATAGTAATATCTCCTCTATCCCAAAATTGATACCTGTATTATACCATACGCCGACAAAAATGTCTATATTTTTTACCGGCTTGACGGTTTTCGTTTTACCGGCTTGACGGTTTTCGTTTTCTTTTTGTTTTCTTAATCCTGGAGGCTTTTGAGGTCGGCGGGCACGTCATCCGGCTCGGCGGCGTCGTCCAGCGCCGATTCGCAGCCCTTTTTGATGATGTCGGCAAGCTCGACGTCGACAAACTCAAACTTGTCGTTTTCTTCCATTTTGAGGCGCACGCGCTCTTTGAGCTGGTTTAGCCCCACGACCGTCCCCGTCCGCTTGTCGGAGGTAAAGACCTGACTGCCGATTTTGGGCATACGCCTATTGATCTCGGCATACGTGGCGTTTTCGTAAGAGAGGCAGCACATCAGGCGTCCGCACAGGCCGCTGATCTTGGCGGGGTTTAGCGACAGGTTTTGGTTTTTGGCCATTTTGATGGAGACGTGCGCGTAATCGGGCAGGTGCTTGCTACAGCAGCACTCGCGCCCGCACGCCCCAAGCCCCCCCAGCATTTTGCACTCGTCCCGCTCGCCGATCTGACGAAGCTCGATCCTCAGGCGGAACGCGGACGCCAGCTCGCGCACCAGCTCGCGAAAATCCACGCGGCCGTTGGCGGTAAAGTAGACGATCAGCTTGGCCTTATCGAAGGTATATTCGACGTCGATCAGTTTCATCCCCAGCCCGCTCTTTTCGATCTTTTGGGCGCAGGCGGCCATGGTTTCGGGACGCAGGCTTTCCAAATATACGCGCTGCCTTTCGTCGCTCTCGTCGGCGATGCGAAACACCGGCTTTAACGGCTGGGTCACCTCTTTGTCGGGCACCTCGGCGGGCAGCATGGCCACCTTGCCGTACTCCAGACCCCGCGCCGTCTCGACAATGACGCCGCAGCCCTCCCGGTATTGCCTGTCTCCCGCCTCGAAATAATACAGACGGGGCGAGCTTTTGAACTTGACTCCTACAACAACTGGCATTTTGCCTTAACCTCCACAATGGTAAACAATAGCTCTTCGATGACGCTTAAAGCGTTTCCGTAAAATCGGAGCCGCTGCGCCGCCCGAATGAGCGCCGGGCGAATCTCCAAAACCGCGCGCGCCGTAAACCCGCCCGCGACCAGTGACCCGATCTCCTTGTGCCGGGTCTTGAACCGCATCAAAACCTTTTCCTGTTCATTATACAATAAACAGTCCCCTAAAATCAAATCGATTAGGCCGGTCATTTGTTCGGGCTCGGCCTTGGTCTTAAAGAGGGCGTTGCTAACCGACAAAACGTCCCGGCTGGTCTTTAGGCGCAGCAGGCCGTCCATAACCGTATCAAACAGCTCCAAAACGCCGGGATCCGCCAGCATGGCGCGCGCCGCCTGTATGCTGCCGTTTGAGAGGGCGGCGGCAAGGTACGCCCGCTCGCCGGGCTCGTCCGCCGGGTCGCGTATGGCCTCGTACACCCGATCCGCCGAGAAAAGCGGAATATCGACCCGACAGCAGCGGGACAAAACGGTCGGCAAAAGCCGGTAAGGATTGGCGCATTTTAAGAGCAGCACCACGCTTTTCGGCGGCTCCTCCAACAGCTTTAACAGCTTGTTTTGGGCGGCCTCGTTCATCGTTTCGGCATGGGAAATCACATAAAATTTATGCTTTAGCTCGTAGGGCGTGAGATAGGCCGTTTCGGTGAGGGCGGCGACGTCCCGCGCCTTGACCTCCGCGCCCTCCGCCGGAACCGCGCAGATGTCGGCAAAGCCGTTTTTGAAAAACCGATCCAGCCGACGCTCGCCGATATCCTCGGCATAGGCCATGCACAGCGCGGCCAGCATTGCCGAGGCCTCGGTATCCTTGGAGACGATCAAGTAGGCGTGCCCCGTCCGCCCGGCCTCCGCGTCTTTTTTGACGCGCAAAAAAGCGGGCGTCCCGCGAAGCAGCTCCAGCGCCGCCCGGTCGAACCCGCCCTCGGGCGCGGCGTTGGTCCGCCGGCCGCCGGATGCGCTGTTTTTTAACGCGCCCGCCGTCAAAGCAGTATCCCCCGCGCTTTCAGCACGCCGAGGATCGAAGCGAATATCCGCTCGGGCTCCGTCGGTCCGGCGTCAACCCGAACAAAGCGGTCGGGCTCGCGCCGGGCGATCTCCAGATAGCCCCGATATACGCTCTCGTGAAAGGCGAGACCCTCGTTTTCCAGCCGGTCGGCGCTGTCCGCCCCGCCCTTGCGTAAAAAAGCCGCCTTCGGCTCGATGTCCAAAAACAGGGTTAGGTCGGGCAAAACGCCCCCCGTCCCCATCGAATCGGCCGCGCGGACAAGCCCCAAGTCCATCCCCCGCGCGTACCCCTGATAGGCCAGCGTCGAGTCCGAAAAGCGGTCGCAGACGACCAGCGCCCCCCGCGCTAACGCCGGTTCGATCAGCTCCTCTATGTGCTGCGCCCGGGCGGCGGCGTACAACAAAAGCTCGGTTCGGCCTGTCATCTCCCGGTTGGCCGCGTCCAAAATCAGCCCGCGTATCCGTTCGGACACGGACGTGCCGCCCGGCTCGCGCGTAAAAACGGCGTCCACCCCGCGCTCGGACAGAAAGGCGCGCAACAGCGCGAGCTGGGTGGATTTTCCCGCTCCCTCGCAGCCTTCGATGGTGATCAGCTTTCCTCTCAATATAAAATCCTCGTGAGCGCGCCTTGCAGGGCGCCGATATTTTCGGGCGTATCGGACAGCGTCACGATACAGACACAATAGCGGCCATCGTATTTTTCGGGTCCCAGCCCGCCCTCGACCAGCCGATCATACAGCGCCCGCCCGGTCATACCGTAGGCGGCGGCATCCACGACCAGCCGCATGGGGTCGTCGTTGGGGAGGGTCTTTACCGCGCGTTTCAGCGCGTCCGCCGCCGCCTTTAACGCCCGGTACCCGCCCGCGTTTTCCCGCTCCCACAGCGCCGCCGCCGACAGCTGCGCCAGCATCGGGTAGCTCGGGCTGGTCGTACCCAAAAGCGCCAAGCCTTGATCGAGCTTTTTTAGGAGGCCGTCGTTGTTGCAGGCCAAATACGCGGTCTGGGTGTACGCGCGCAGGGTCTTGTGCGCGGAGAGTGCCGTAAAGTCGGCGTAGGGCGCCAAGCAGCGCGGAAACAGGGTCGGATCGGCAAAAAAATGAGCGCCGTGCGCACTGTCGGCAAGCAGGATCAGCTTGTTTTTTTGGCAGAACTCGACGATCGGCATGACGTCGGCGCACTGCCCGTAATAGTCGGGCGAGGTCAGCGCCACGCCCTTTATCCGCCCGCCCGCCCGTTGGTACGCGGCGGACAGGTCGTCCGCGGACAGGGGCAGCGGCAGTCCGGCACGCGTCCGATTCTTGATCAAAACCGCCCGAATACCCGCAAGACGGGCGCCGTCAAACACGCTGCGGTGCGAATTTTCGGCGGCCAGCACGTCCCCCGGCATACAGAGCATCGCCGCCTTGACGCAGAGGCTTGCCCCCCCGGTGCTGTATCTGAGATGTCTCGCGCCGTAGAGCGCCGCCGTTTCGCGCTGCGCCGCCTCGACCGCCTCGCCGGGAAAGGGGGTTGCGCCGTCAAACTCGGTCATATCCGCCCGGCAGAGGAGCCCCTTATGTCCCGGCGTATGAAACCGAAACGGCAGAGCCCGCCGCGCAATCTCCTCGCTAAAGCGCATACGCCCGCGGTCAGCCGGCAAGCCCGGGGCCAAAGGTCTGCAAAAAGTATTCGGCATAATAAAAGGTTTGCAGACAATCGGCGTACCTTTCGCGGTTTTTTGCCTTTTGGTTGTACGGTCCGATGTTGAGGCCGGCGGGGTTGATGCACAGGTAAAATTCGCTGTCCATATTTTCGGCGCCTTCCAGCTCCAGCGCCGCGGGATCGAAGACGAAGGCCGCAGTCTTGGGATCGGTCCCGATATTTTTTAGGTTGTCCACCCGAATCCCGTACCGTCTGCCGATGAGGTCCTTGTGGGCATAGCCGTTTTCGACGTCCGCCTCGGTATAGGTAAAATACTCGTAGTCCGCCTCGGTCGTGCCTTCGGGCAGGATGAGCGCCAAAATCTCGGGCGTCAGCGTCATATAGCCGTACCCGTTGCCCAGCATATAGCTCCGCCCCAAAACCAGCGCGTCCGAGGTCAGGCCGTGGGTGCTGTAGAGCGTGGAATACTCGTTGCCGGTGGGCGACTGATAGTTGATGTTGGCCTCGCGGATATATGCGTCGCCGTACTTTGTCTTGAGGTAATTTAGGTAGTCGGCGTTCTGCGTGGGCACCGTTTGGCGGTAGTTGCTGAAAAAGACGTTGATGTCCTCAAAGTCACGCGTCCGGTTGATCTGCGAAAAGATCATATAAAAGATGACGATACCGGCGATTAGCAGCAAAATATACTTGAGCCAATCGTACTCTAGGTGAACGCCGATCCGTTCCTTGGTGATTTTATTGTCCATAGGCTTTTGTTTCCTTATTCTAGGAGCAAAAATGCTTGCTTGCAAGGGCATTTTTGCGACGCCGACAAATCGGTACATACCCCGCAGCTCTGCTGCGGCAGGCGGCGTAGCCGCGTGTCCGGAGCTTGCTCTTTAGTATATACCGATTTATTTTTTTGGCTTCATGGTCGGGAACAGCAGGACGTCCCGAATAGAGGCGGCGTCCAGGAGCAGCATGACAAGCCGATCGATGCCGATCCCCAGTCCCCCGGTCGGCGGCATACCGTAGGAGAGCGCGGTCACAAAATCGTCGTCGGTCATCTGCGCCTCGGCGTCGCCGCCCGCCCGAAGCCGCGCCTGCGACTCGAACCGCTGTTTTTGGTCGATCGGATCGTTGAGCTCGCTGTAGGCATTGCCCATTTCGCGCGCGTAGACAAAAAACTCGAACCGATAGGTCATGCGCGGGTCCTCGTTGCTGCGCTTGGCCAGGGGGCTCACCTCGACGGGATAGTCAAGGATAAAGGTAGGCCGGATCAGCTTGTCCTCGACCAGCGTATCGAATACGGTATAGAGAATGTCGCCCCAGGTATCCTTGCCCTTTTGGAGCTCGACGCCCAGCGCCTTTGCCCGCTTTGCCGCGTCCTCCCGGCTCAAACCGTCAAAGTCTGCGCCCGTATACTTTTTGACCGCCTCCAACATGGTCAGACGCGGCCAGGGCGGCGTAAAGTCGATCTCCGTCCCCTGATAGGTGACGGTGCGGCCGACGCCCGCAGCCTCCAGGGCGGCCAAAAAAATCTGCTCGGTGATGTCCATCATGTCGTGATAATCGGCGTAGGCCTGATACAGCTCCATCATGGTAAACTCGGGGTTGTGCTTGATGTCCATCCCCTCGTTTCGAAACATGCGCCCGATCTCGTACACCCGGTCAAAGCCGCCCACGATCAGCCGCTTTAAATACAGCTCGGGCGCGATACGCATATACATATCGAGGTCGAGCGTGTTGTGGTGCGTGACAAAGGGACGCGCGCTCGCCCCGCCCGCGACGGTATTTAGTATGGGCGTTTCCACCTCGATAAATCCGCGCCCGTCCAGATAATCGCGCACCGCCTTGATGATCCGGCTCCTTAAAATAAAGCTTTCTTTGACCTCGGGATTGGCGATGAGATCGACGTACCGCTGCCGATACCTCAGGTCGTTGTCTTTAAGGCCGTGCCATTTTTCGGGCAGCGGATACAGCGACTTGGCCAAGAGCTCGACGGCGCGCGCGCTGACCGAAATCTCGCCGCGCCGGGTGCGCATCACCGTCCCCTCGACGCCCACGATGTCGCCGATATCCAGATTTAAAAAGGCCTCGTACGCCGCCTCGCCGATATTGTCGATCTTGACATAGATTTGTATCCGGCCCTTGGCGTCCAAAAGATGGGCAAAGCTGGCCTTGCCCATCACGCGGCGCGACAGAATGCGGCCGGCGATCCTGACCGGCCTTGCCTCCAGCGCCTCAAACTGCTCGGTAATGCTTTTTGAATCGTTGTCAAAGGCATACCGCACCCGGGCATAGGGGTCCTGTCCGGCGGTCTTGTAGCCCTTGAGCTTGTCCATCCGGATCCGGGTCTGTTCTAACAGCGCCTCTTCCTGCTGCGCCTCGGTCAGGGCGTTCTCTTGTTCTTCCATTCGTACCTGTCCCTTATCCGGTTTGCACCGTATACGCGCATACGCGCTAGCTGATCTTATTGATTTTATAGGTCACCTTTTTGCCGCCGTGCTCAAAAATGACGCTCTCTCCCGCCTTGTGCCCCAAAAGCGTCTTGCCAAGCGGCGACTCGTTGGAGATGCGCTTGGGCTCGGCCAAGGGGTCGGATTCGTAAACGCCCACGATCACGATCTGTTTTGACACCCCTGCCGCGGTATCGGCGATCTCGACCATACTGCCGATCTCCACCGTGTCCCCGCCCGTCTTGATCTCGATGACCTCGCAGTTGTGGAGGATTTCCTCCAGCTCCAAAATACGGGCCTCCAGCTTTCCCTGCTCGGCCTTGGCGATATCGTATTCGGCATTTTCGGACAGATCCCCGAACGCGCGCGCTTCCTGTATCTTCAAGACGGCGCCCTGCCTGCCCTCGGTCTTTAAATAGCGCAGCTCGTCCTCAAATTCCTTTTTCTTGCCCAATGTCAACTGGAATGCCATGTCTGTCTCCTTCCCCTTTTATTGTTTAGGCCGCGTGTTTCGCGAGCTTGCGCGCGTGAAACACACTACCTATTGCGTCGGCGGCCCTTAATTTCTTAAACGCCGCCTCGTTTTTGATCGATATTGTCCGTTATTGCCGCCGTTTTCCCACTTCATTTTATGAACGCGCGCGCTTTTATATGCCCATTCGGGACATTATACACGAAAGCGTTATTTTAGTCAAATCATTTGGACGTTTGGGAGTGACAGATAGTGGGTTGATACGCGCCGCCCCAGATTATGCCCCCGTCCGCCGTCCGATAAACGCGCGCATCCGCTTGGCGGCGGTCTTGAGGTCCTTAAACGAGGTCGCGTAGCAGCAGCGGATGAAATACTTGCCGTTTTCGCCGAACGCGTCGCCGGGCACCACCGCGATTTTCTCCTCCGTGAGCAGTGCCTGCGCGAACGCCTGCCCGGTCATCCGGAGGCTTTCGACGCTCGGAAAGAGATAAAACGCCCCCTTAGGCTCGAAGCAGGCCAGCCCCATGTCGACAAATTCGTGATACAGATATTTGCGGCGCATATCGTAGGAGGCGCCCATCTCTTCGACCGTGCGGTAGCGCTCCTCTCGGCCGTACCTGAGCGCCGCAAGCGCCGCGTACTGCGACATCGTGGACGCGCACATCACGGTATATTGATGGATGCGGTAGACGGCGTTTAAAATGGGCTGCGGCGCGGCCAGGTAGCCGATCCGCCAGCCGGTCATGGCAAAGGCCTTGGAAAACCCCGACAGCAGCACCGTCCGCTCCCACATCCCGGGAAGCGCCGCGATGCTGAAATGCCGGCCGCCGTAGGTGAGCTCGGCGTAGATTTCGTCGGACAGCACGAGGAGGTTATGCCGCATAATGACCGGGACGATCGCCTCCAGCTCCGCCTTGGTCATGACGCCGCCCGTGGGGTTGTTGGGATACGGCAGGATCAGGACCTTGCAATTTTTGGTGACCGCGCGTTCCAGCTCGTCGGGCGTGAGCTTAAACCCTGTCTCGGCTCGGACGGGCACGGGCACGGGCACGCCGCCCACCAGCGTGATGTTGGGGCGGTAGCTGACATAGGAGGGCGTGGGAACCAGCACCCCGTCGCCGGGAGAGACCACCGCGCGCAGGGACAGATCGATGGCTTCGCTGGCGCCCACGGTGACCAAAAGCTCGGTCTTTGGCCGGTATTCGAGAAAAAAGCGCTCCCTTAGGTATACCGCGATCTCCTCGCGCAGCTCGACGAGCCCCGCGTTGGAGGTGTACTGCGTCTTGCCGTTTTGCAGCGAACGAATGGCCGCCGCGCGAATGTCCCAAGGCGTGACAAAATCGGGCTCGCCCACCCCTAACGAAATCGTGCCCGGCACCTCGTTGGCAAGGTCGAAAAATTTTCGGATGCCGCTGGGCGGAAGTCCGGCCACCGTCCGATTGATAAAATCGTCGTAATCGATCATGGATGCACGATCAGGCGGCTTCCGGCCTCGCTGCCGAACTCTACGCCTTCCAGCTTATATTTTTTTAGGATAAAATGTGTGGCGGTGGACAGCACCTTGTCGACGGCGGACAGCTTTTCGCTGACAAAACGCGCCACCTCCTTGAGGCTTCTGCCCTCGATAAACACGGCCAAATCGTAAGCGCCGCTCATGAGATAGACGCTTTTTACCTCGGAAAACTGGCAGATATACCGCGCGATCTCATCAAAGCCCCGGGACTTGACCGGCGAAACCTTGACCTCGATGAGGGCGTTGACCCGCTCGGCCCCCGTCCTTTCCTCATCAACGACCGTCGTATACTTGGCGATCACGCCCCCGCTCTCCAGCTCGTCGATCAAGCCCGCCGCCTCCGTCACGGCAAGCCCAAGCATCTTGGCGATCGCCTCAACGGGCGTCCGCGCGTCCTCTCTCAAAACATCTAAGATTTTCAGTTTAATCTCGTCCATAATAGTTTTTATTACCCCACTTTCTTATTTTCTAGGAGCGGTCAGATTGCGTGTCAGACAGACAACAGGCCTGGCGCCGCCGAAGGGCGCGTATTTTTAATACGTAACCGAGGCGCGCGATCCACGAGTACGATACCCGCTACCCGGGGAGCGGTCAGATTGCGTGTCAGACGGACAACAGGCCGGGCGCCGCCGAAGGGCGCGTATTTTTAATACGTAACCGAGGCGGCACCCGGCACGTAGTCTGTATCACACGTGATATGACCGCTCCCTTATTTTTGGGC
>JAIRRW010000037.1 GCA_031255775.1 Clostridiales bacterium | reverse complement strand
TTTCATCATATTGATAGACATTCTCCTTTTATACATTTTGCGCAAAAAACAGCGGGGAAAATTTTCACGTATCTTTTTCGGGCGGGGAAAATTTCGCGCGGCAGGCGGGCAACAGGCGGCGGGGCAACGAGGACGCGTATTTCTAATACGTAACCGAGTTGCCGCGCCGCACGTAGCCCGCATCCCGCGATGAAAGTTTTCACGCTTTTACAGGTCGAATAGTTCGCCCGCTTTAAGAAGCACATCGTCCACCGAATACTCGATGTAGCGCGCCGCCGACAGGTAGACCTCCAGATTTTCGCCGTAGGGGTCGCCGACATCCTGCCCGCCGGTGAGCTCGGCGACGGTGAACACGTTGCGCCCGGGGATGCGCGCCTTGTGTCCGGCCGTCATGCAGACCAGCATCGCCCGCGCGTCCGCCGCCATGGCCGGGGTCAGGCGTTTGGCGCGGTGCTTGCGCGGCGGGTACCCCAGCGTCCTAAGCGCGGCCTTGGCGCCCGCGCTCATCTCGTCGCCGGGATTGGCAAACAGCCCCGCCGAGACGACCTGAAGCCTGTCCGCCAGCTTTCGCTCCTTGACCGCCCTTTTAAAGATGGTCTCGGCCATGGCCGATCGGCAGGTGTTGCCGGTGCAGACAAACAGCAGCCTTGCCTTTTTTGGTTTTTGTCCCGTCACGTTTGTATACAACCTCCTTTAGCGCACAAAATACAACGCATATAACAGCTCAGAAAGCAGCGGGGAAAATTTCGCGCGGCAGGCGGGCAACAGGCGCCGCGCCGCCGACGGGCGCGTATTTCTAATACGTAACCAAGGCGGCAAAGCCGAACCGACAATCGCTTGCGATTGCTAACTTTGCGCCAGCAAAGTTCAGAGAGGTTCGGCCCCCACGTAGCCCGCATCCCTTTGGCGCACAGTGCAGCGGGGAAAATTTCGCGCGGCAGGCGGGCAACAGGTGCCGCGCCGCCGACGGGCGCGTATTTCTAATACGTAACCAAGGCGGCAAGACACACGTAGCCCGCATCCCGCGATGAAAGTTTTCACGCTTATACCCTCCCGACCGCCGCCTTATTGAGCCGATTGATCACGGCCTCGCTGACGTCGTCCGCGTTGTGCGGCGGCTTGACCGCGATGATCACGTCATAGCCCGCCTCGTCCGCGCGGCGGAAGTAGGCGAACAGCCGTTTTGCGTAGTCCGCGGCGGTCTTGCCTACCGGCCACTCGGCGCGCGGCCCCTCGGGCGTTTCGGTCATGGAGAGGATGACGCATCTCTTTCCGGCGGCGGTTTCGCGGTCGTAAAACCGCCCGACCTCCGCCCGCTCGTCCGGCTCGGCCGTATAGACCGCCGCCCGGGGCGCGTAGTGCTTATACTTGGCGCCGGGGCTTTTGGGCGCGGACGCGGCGGCGGCGGCAGCCGTATCGCAGGAAACGCCGACGCGGCCGATGACCGACTCGATCGCGCTCCGGGGCGTGCCGCCCTCTCTCAGGATACAGGGCGGGTCAACCGTCAGATCCAAAACGGTCGATTCCAGCCCGATCTCGCAGGGGCCGCCGTCCAAGATATACTCGATACTGCCGTCCAGATCCGCCAAAACGTGCGCGGCGGTCGTCGGGCTGGGCGCGGCGCTCTTGTTGGCGCTGGGCGCGCAGACGGGCACGTCGGCCTTGGTCAAGAGCCGCTTGGCGATCGCGTTTTTTGGGATGCGCACCGCGACGGTATCGAGGCCGCCGGTGACGATGTACGGGATGGCGGGCGCCTTTTTTAAGACA
Organism: Clostridiales bacterium; assembly: GCA_031255775.1. Lineage (GTDB taxonomy): Bacteria > Bacillota > Clostridia > Christensenellales > Pumilibacteraceae > JAIRRW01. Next base: position 1,513 of record JAIRRW010000037.1, on the reverse strand, counting down.
AGCGTCAGGGGGCCCGGCATCAGCGGGGAGCGGAGCAGCCGATACGCCCTGTCCGGAATATCGACGGCGGCCTTTTTGAGCTGGCGGACACTGCCGATATGGACGATGAGCGGGTTGTCGGCGGGCCGTCCCTTGGCCGCGAATATTTGCCCGACTTTTTCTTCGAGCAGCGCGTTTGTCCCGAGGCCGTAGACCGTTTCGGTCGGGAACGCGACCAGCCCGCCCGCTTTTATCGCGGCGGCGCACTCGTCGATATTTGCCGAATCGGGGGGGCAGAGCTTAGTTTTCATTTATATATTACCCCACGGTATATTTATCGGAAAAGGGGACAAAATCTTAGTCATGAAAAAGACGGCGGCCTATTATATCGACAGTGTTGTGTCCAAGCTTTTGGCCTTTGTGCCCGGGGTGGTGATCGCGCGGTATTTTACCCTCAACCTTTGGGACATCTTTGGCTTTGCCGCGGTGTTTTCGTTTTGCGTATCCGGCGTGTACATGATCCTGATATCCAAAACCTTTAAGCAAAAGCCGGACAAGCGCGCCGAGGAGATCCGGCGCCAGTTTTTGTACAACGACGACCGATTTGCGCTGGAGTTTTTTTATGAGGCGTTTAAGGGGAAGTGCACGCCGGCTCGCAAGCGTAAGTTTATCGGGGTAAACGGCACCGCCCTGTACTGCCGCTTTTTGCCGGGCGAGCTCTCGGCGGATGAGCTGAAGGCCATGTACGTGTACGCCAAAAAACAGAATTACGACAGGCTGCTGGTCTTGACCAATACGCCCTCGGCCGCCGCGCTCAAGCTAAAGGATTCGCTGCCCGATATGCGCGCCGACATCTTTGGCTTTGACCGGGTCAACGAGCTGATGAAATGGCTGGACGCCGCGCCCGAGATCACCAAGCCCCTGCCCGAAAAAAAGAGCCCTTTTGCCCGGCTTGCCGCGATCGCGCTCGACCCGAAACGCTTTAGCGCCTATCTCTTTTCCGGCCTGCTGCTTCTGGTCTTTTCGCAGTTTTTTACGCTGTCCGTCTATTACATCGTATTCGGCAGCGTGCTGGTCACGGCGGGCGCCGCCCTTAGAATCTACGGCGCCGTTCGGAGCCGCCGAAAGCGGAAGGACAGCGGCGGCGCGTGAGAGAAAAAACTTATTTCTTTTTTCCCCTTTTCCCCCTTTTTAACGGATAGCTTTGGGCGGGCGGCTGCGCGGGTTTGCGGGCCGCCCGTTCGCTCGGTCCGTCGGCTCTGTCGTCTCCGTCGGCCTCGGCTTCCTCTTCCGGCGCGGCGTCGGATTTTTCGGGCGGGTCGGGCGGGGGTTTTGGCCCGGCCGCCGCTTGCGCCGCCGCCTCCTCTTCCGCCAAGGCCTGCCGACGCTCCCGCTCGTACTGCTCGTTTTTCTGCTCGGCGCGCCTGTTTAGCCAAAGGACCAAAAACAGCGCGAGGCCGAACCCCCCGGCGGCCAGCGTGATCGCCGTGATATTCCCCCTCAAAAAACCGGGATCGATCAAATTGAAAACCAG
>JAIRRW010000036.1 GCA_031255775.1 Clostridiales bacterium | reverse complement strand
TTTCATCATATTGATAGACATTCTCCTTTTATACATTTTGCGCAAAAAACAGCGGGGAAAATTTTCACGTATCTTTTTCGGGCGGGGAAAATTTCGCGCGGCAGGCGGGCAACAGGCGGGAGGTCGGCTCGGGAGTGTACTTCCCGTACACGACCGAGTCGGCGTCCCACACGTAGCCCGCATCCCGCGATGAAAGTTTTTCCGCCTTATATCCTGGTTTCGATAACCCCGTAGTCCCCGTCATTCCGCAAATACACCACGCTGGTTCCGCCCGTCACCTTGTTGAGAAAGATGTAAAAATTGTGGCCGACGAGTTCCAGCTCCTCGATCGCGTCCTCCACCGTCATGGGGACGAGATCGAACACCTTGCTTTTAACGATCTTGGGGTCGGGCTCGGCCGCGGCCGCCGGCTCAAATCCGGAAAAGTCGATCTCTTTGAGCTTACTCTTTTTGGAACGCAATTTTTCGTGATGCTTGACGATTTGCTTTTCGATTTTCGGCAGCGCCGTATCAATGTTGTCGTACATGTTTTCGCCCGATACCTCGGCGCGTACCAGGCCGCTGCTGGCCAAAACGGTCACCTCGAGCGTCTCGATGTCCTTAGTCTTTTTTAGGACCACCTTGACCTTGGTGTCCTCCTCAAAAAACTTGTCCAGCCGACCGATCTTTTTCTCGATGATGTCCTTAAGCTTTTCGCCCGCGTTGTAGTTTCTGGCCAAAAATTCGATCCTCATAGTCCTCACTCCTCTCCGTAATAATTTAGGTCGCGGAAACGCGGCGCGGACAAAAGAGAGCCGCTACCCTATTTTATGTGGCTTTTCGGGCTTAGATTCGTCAAAATTTAGGCAGCTCTCTCTTTTGTCCGCGCCTTACCCATTATACCCCAAGATGCTTGGCTTGTAAACAAATTTACCGCACTGCGGCGTGACAAATAGTGGGTTGATACGGGCTACGATTGTCTTGCCGCCTCAGTCATGTATGTCATATACACTCCTTTCGGCGGCAAAACAACTGTTGCCCGTCTGAACCTCACTCTTTGTCACGCCGTATACCTCATGTTTTGCCCACGCCCTTGCCGCACTGCGGTTATTTTGGGGGCGCTTAGCGGATGACGATTTTGTCGGCCTCGGCGTCCACCTTGACGGTCGAATGGTCCCGAATACGCCCCTCGATGATGCCCTCGGCGATCTGATCCTCGACGTTTTGCTCGATCACGCGCCTGAGCGGCCGCGCCCCGTACTCGACGTCATAGCCTTTTTCGACCAAGAGCTCCATGGCCGCGGGCGAAATTTCCAGTTGGATCGAACGCTCGGCCAGCGTCCGCTCGAACCGCTTGACCATGATGCCCGCGATTTGGCGGATGTCCTCTTTTTTGAGCGTGTGGAAATAGCAGATCACGTCGATCCGATTTAGAAATTCGGGCTTAAAATGCCGCCGCAACGCGCCCTGGAGGACGTCCTCGGTCTTTTTGTCGTCGGCCTCCGCCTGCTCCTGCGCCGAAAACCCGAGGCTGCGCGGCGTGTTTTTGAGCTCGCTGACGCCCACGTTGCTGGTCATGATGAGGAGGGTATTTTTAAAGCTGACCGTGCGCCCCTGCGCGTCGGTGAGCCGCCCGTCGTCCAGCATTTGCAGCAGGACGTTGTAGACGTCGGGGTGCGCCTTTTCGATCTCGTCAAACAGCACGACCGAATACGGCCGACGCCGCACCTGCTCGGTCAGCTGGCCGCCGTCGTCAAAGCCGACGTAGCCCGGCGGGGCGCCGATGAGCTTGGACACCGAATGGGATTCCATATATTCGGACATATCCAGCCGAATGACGGCGTTTTCGTCGTCAAACATGGCCTCGGACAGCGCCTTGGTGAGCTCGGTTTTGCCCACGCCCGTCGGCCCCAAAAACAGAAAGGAGCCGATGGGGCGGCCGGGATTTTTTAGCCCCGCCCGCGCCCGGCGAATGGCTTTTGAGACGCTTGTCACCGCCGCGTCCTGCCCGATGACGCGCTCGTGCAAAAGCTCTTCGAGGTGAATGAGCCGCTGCGACTCGCTCTCGCTCAGGCGGCTGACGGGGATTTTTGTCCACTTGGCCACGATCTCGGCGATTTGCGCCTCGCCGATGGCCGAGATCGCGTGCTCGTTGTGCTTGTGCCACTCCAGCGATTCCTCGTCGATCGTCTTTTTTAATTCGTCCCGCTCCTTTTTGAGCTCGGAGGCCGTCTTATAGTCCTCCTTGGCAAGCGCCGCCGCGATGGTCTGTACGACCTCCTCCAAGCGCGCCTTGCGCTCCTTTTGCTCGGGCGGCAGGATGTTGCCGTTGACCTTGGCGCGGCTCATGGCCTCGTCGATGAGGTCGATGGCCTTGTCGGGCTGAAAGCGGTCGCTGATATAGCGGTCGGACAGCTTGGCCGCCGCCTCGATGGCCTCGTCCGTGATCTTGATTTTGTGAAAGCTCTCGTAATTTTCGCGCAGACCCTTTAATATCTCGATGGTCTCCTCCACGCCGGGCGGCTCGACCATAATGGGCTGAAACCGCCGCTCCAGCGCCTTGTCCTTTTCGATAAACTTTCGGTACTCGTCGGTGGTCGTCGCGCCGATTGTCTGCATCTCGCCCCGGGCAAGGTAGGGCTTTAGGATGTCCGCGGGCGAAACCTCGCCCTCCTTGGACCCCGCCTGCGCTAAAGAATGGATCTCGTCGATAAAGACGATGATGTTGCCCTGCTCGCGAATGATGTCGATGGCGCTTTTGAGCTTTTCTTCGAGCGCGCCGCGATACTTGGTGCCCGCGACCAGACTCCCGATGTCCATCGAAAACACGATCTTGTCCTTTAACAGCTCGGGCACGTTTCCGGCGACGATGGCCTTGGCCAGCCCCTCGACGACGGCGCTCTTGCCCACGCCCGGCTCGCCGATGAGAACCGGGTTATTTTTGGTCTTGCGGCACAAAATTTGAATGATGCGCTCGATCTCGTCCTTGCGGCCGATGATGGGGTCGATCTTGTGCTCGCGCGCCTTTTTGGTGATGTCCACGCCGATGTCGTTGAGCTGGCCGGGCAGCTGCGGCCCGTTTTTTTGCGCCCCGCCGCTCTTGCGCGCGCCGCCGCCGCTCCCGGCGCCGCCGCCCGCGCCCGTCCATTCGTTTTTGAGGCGCATTGCCATTTCGGCGGTGTTGATGTCAAACATTTTGCGGAGGATGGCGCAGGCGACCGAGGTCTGGTCGATCAGCAGGCAGTACAAAAAATGCTCGGTGGACACGATGGTTTCGTCCAGCTGCGCGGCCAGCATATACGAATTTTGAAACATGGCCTGTACGCGCTGGGTGTACTCGATCCCGCCCATGAGCCGGACGTGCTCGCCCTGCCCGAACACCTGCTCGGCAAAGGACAGGTCGGCGCCGTATTCCCGTAGGATCCTGCCCGCGGCGCCCGCCTCGACCTTGATGAGGCCGTATAAAATGTGTTCGGTCCCGATACCGGGATTGGCGTATTTGACGGCGGCTTCCTTAGCCTCGTCCAACGCCTTTTTGAGGTTGACTGAACAAGGGAATTGCATAAAAATTAGCTCCTTTCTGTAATATTTAGACCGCGCTGACGCGCTTTGTTATCTACACCGCGCTGACGCGCTTTAGGGTGTTTTTGATGATGCGGGCGCGGGCGGCGAACCTTTCGGTATTGGACGCGTAGGGCGTCTCGCCGCTCAAAATGAGCCCGGCGGGTTGGGTCTCGGCGACCGCGCGGTCCAACGCGGCCGGATCGCTGACCTTGATGATCCCGTAGTACGCGCCCAGCTTGATGAGAGCGATGAGCTTAAAGGTCTCGTCGCAGGACAGGAGGTGCGCGTGCGCCGCGATGCCGTAGGCGCGGAGGATCTCGTCGGTCAGCTCCTCGCGGCGGTTTTCGTACAGGATGTCCCGCGCCTTGAGCTCGGTCTCCAGGATGTGTCCGGCGGCGGTGTCCACCATCTTTAGGATTTCGGATTCGCTGTAGCCTAGGGAGATTTGGTTGGATATTTGATAGATATAGCCGTCGGCCGCGCTCCCCTCGCCGTAGACGCCCCGCACCGTCATGTTTAACCGTCCCACCGCGCTGATGCTGTTGCCCAGGGACTTGGTGATGGTCAGCCCGGGCAGAAACATCATGACCGACGCGCGCATACCCGTGCCCAAATTGGTCGGGCAGCTGGTGAGGTAGCCCAGCTTGTCGTTAAAGGAGTACGGCAGGGCGGCGCCGATACAGTCGTCGACCGCCGAAACGGTTTTATAGGCGCGCTCCGGGCACAGGCCGGGCAGAATACACTGCGCGCGAATGTGATCCTCCTCGTTGACCATAATGCTGACCGTATGATCGGCGTTTAAGATGACGCTGCCGCGATCCTTTCCGGCGATGAGGTCCTTAGAGATCAGATGGCGCTCCATCAACGCCTCGCTCTCGACGGGCTTTAGGCGGCTCATCTTGTAGATGTCGTACATGGCCGACGCGGTCAGCGCGCCGTAGACCCGGCCGGTCAGCTCCTCGGCTCTTTTGGCGTCCAGCTTGATCGGAAAGAGATAGCCCGACACGTTACGCGCCAGCCGAACGCGCGTGGAAATGACCGTGTTGTCCGTCCTGTTGTCCATCTAGCGCCCCTCCTCCGCCAATTTTTTTAGCTGTCGGTTGATGTCGTCCGCGCGTTCGTAATCCTCGACGTCGATCGCCTCTTTGAGCTGCGCTTTTAAGATATCGGCCTCGGCGCGGCGGCTGGGCCGGACGTTTGGGGGGCGCTTGCCGGTGTGCTGAATACTGTGCTGCATCTTTTGGATGCGCGGCAGAATGAGCGGCGCAAACGCGCTGTAGCAGTTTTCACAGCCCACGTATCCGGTGCTTAAAAAATCCTCGGAGGCGGCGCCGCAGTCGCGGCAGACGGACAGGCTGCCCGTGTCCTCCTGCGAAAACAGACTGTTCATGCCCGAAAATATCCCGCTCAAATCGGACAGGGGCATACACGCGCCAAGCCCGCGTTTTTTAAAGCAGGCGCGGCACAGGTGCGTCTCGGTCTTGCGGCCGTTGATCTTTTGGATCGAGTGATGTGTCGCCTCGTTTTTTCCGCATTCGTCGCATATCATCGTCTTTATCTTATTCCTCCTCCGCCGGATCATCGACTGTTTTTTGGGATCGGAACCCCGTTTCGTCCCCGTCCGCGCCCCCGCGGGCGGCGCCCCCGGCAAAACGCCCCCGCTTTAAAAGCTCGGCCGCGACCGACTTGATGATGCTGACCCGCAGCGCGTCCTTTCCGCTGCCAAACGGCAGGATCAGCGCCCGGTCGGCCGTCGCCGCCTTTAAAAGCCGCGCCTCGTCCGCAGTGAGGTAGCCTAGCTCGCACAAGCGGTCGGCGACGGCAAAGGCGGCGCTCTCCCGAAAGCCCTCGGAGACCGAACGGCGCATGATGGTTTTTAAAAGCTCGTCGGGCGCCTCGCGAACCCGCACGACCGTGACCGAACCCCCGCCGCCCCGGCGCGACTCCACCGTATACCCCTTTTCGGGCGTGAACCGCGTGGAAAGCACATAGTTGATTTGAGAGGGCGCCACCGAAAAATAGGCGGCCAAATCGTTGCGGCTGATGCTAAGCGTGTCCGCGCTTTGCAGCATTTCTAATAAAAAGGTTTCGATAATATCGCTGACATTTGCCAATTTTTCCGCGCCTCCTTTTCGGTTTTCAAAAGTTTGACTATCTTTGACCTTTGACCTTATTATACCCAACCGCACAGGGAATGTCAACCGTTTTATAAAAAAATTTTGATAAAACTTTTTTTATCATAAAAATAGTTGCCTAGGTCGTGTTGACACGAGTGTAATCGAGCAAGTTTTTAGAGATTTTTGTGTCTGTTGAAACGATTTTTCGCAGGACGTAGCAGCGCTACGTTCAAGAAAATTCCTGATAACAGACACTAAAAGAACAAAAATTGGCCGATTATAATCTCGTGTCAACACTACCTAATTTCTTGAGGTTCATCACCATAAAGTTGTGCGTTGTACGCAAAGCGCTTCTTATGTGCGCCTTTATGGAACAAGCCGCTTTCGGGGTCGCTTTTTGAGACCGTTATTTCTTTTTCTTGCGGTGGGATTTGGTCGTCGTCATTATCCTTTACCGGCTTTTTGCCGTGAGCTGCTCTGTCCTCATTGATCTCTTTTTTGAGTAGCTCGTCATAGCTTCCGGCTTCTTTTGCTACTATAGCTAAATAGTCTACAAATAAGGACCTGTGCGGCAGCTATTCGGC
>JAIRRW010000030.1 GCA_031255775.1 Clostridiales bacterium | reverse complement strand
GGTCATAGACCAACAGGCGCGAGCCGTCGCGCGGCGAGGCGGGCTCCTGCGCGATCAGGCGTTTGGGCAGGTCATAATAAAAATCACTTGTCTTCAACGATTCTTTCCTATATCAGCCCTATATCAGCTCGTCCATGCCGATCTGCGCGCCGATGGGCGGCTTTAGTCCCAAATGCCGATACGCGCCCTTGAGCGCCACGCGGCCGCGGCCGGTACGCGCAATAAAGCCCAGCCGCAGGAGATAGGGCTCGATCACGTCCTCGACGGTCACCGCGTCCTCGTTGATGGCGGCGGCCAAGGTATCCAGTCCCGCCGGTCCGCCGTCGAACTTTTCAATCAGGGTTTCCAACAGGCGCTTGTCGATGTCGTCCAGCCCCAAATGGTCGATTTCGAGGAGATCGAGCGCGTGCGCGGCGGTCTGTAGGGTGACGGTTCCGCTGCCCAAAACCTCCGAAAAGTCGCGCACCCGCTTTAGGAGGCGGTTGGCGATTCGGGGCGTCCCGCGCGAACGCTTGGCGATTTCGAGAGAGGCGTCGCGGTCGATGGGAATGCCCAAAATTCCGGCCGAACGCCGCACAATGACGCCGAGCTCCTCGGGGCTGTACATTTCGAGCCTGAGAATGATGCCGAACCGATCGCGAAAGGGCCCGGTCAGACGCCCGACGCGCGTGGTGGCGCCGACCAGCGTAAAGGGGTTGAGGTTGATGCGCATGGACTTGGCGGCGGGTCCCTTGCCCAGGACAATATCAAAGGCATAGTCCTCCATCGCCGCGTACAGCTTTTCTTCCACGGTGCGGTTGAGCGCGTGGATCTCGTCGACAAACAGCACGTCGTTTTGATCCAGATTGGTTAGGATGGCGGCCAGGTCGCCCGCGCGTTCGATGGCGGGGCCGCTGGTGATTTTGAGCCCGACGCCCAGCTCCTTGGCGATGATGTTGGACAGGGTGGTCTTGCCAAGGCCGGGGGGGCCGTACAGCAGGACATGATCCAGCACGTCGCGGCGGGATCTGGCGGCCTCGATAAAGATTTTGAGGTTGGACTTGGCCTTTTCCTGCCCGATATAGTCGGTAAAGGCCTGCGGCCTAAGCGTGACCTCGGTCTCCTCGTCCTCTCCCGTCATCGAGCTTGTGATAAAGCGTTCTTCTTCTTCCATTGGTCATCCTTTAGGTTTTGGCCGGTTTTAACTGTTTTTTAACGCGCCGAGCACGAGCTCCTCCAAACTTAGGCCTTGCGGGCTTTTGGCGCGAACCTTCGCCACCATCGCGGCGGATTCGGCACGCGTATAGCCCAGCGTCATCAGCGCCATGACGGCGTCCTCCGCGCCCGCGGCATTTGCGGCGGCCGGCGCCGCGCCCATGCCCATATCCCGATCGGCCGCCCGGTACTCCTTGCCGACCTTATCCTTGAGCTCCAACACGATGCGTTCGGCCGTCTTTTTGCCCACGCCCTTGACGGCGTTTAGGGCGCCGATGTCGCCGAGCGCAAGCGCCGCGGCCAAATTTTCGGCGCGAATCCCGCTCAAAACCGCCAGCGCGAGCTTGGGGCCCAGCCCCGAAACCGTGATCAGCATATCGAACATGGCGCGTTCCTCCCGGTTAAAAAAACCGAACAGGCGCATATCGTCCTCCCTGACAATCAGCCGGGTATAGACGGTCACCGCCCCCGGCCTGCCGCTCAAAGCGGCCGCGCAGTGGGTGGAGACATTGAGCTCGTAGCCCACGCCCCCCGCCTCGACGACCACATAATTTTCGCCGGTATCGGCAAGCTGTCCTTTGATATAGCTGTACAAACGGGGTCACTCTCCTTCTTGTTAAATCTCGCGGAAACACGACCTAGATGATCCGCTGTTGAACGCGCAGGGTATTGGCGTGGCAGATGGCGGCGGCCAGCGCGTCCGCCGCGTCGTCGGGCTTGGGCTCGGCCTTCATGTCAAGCAGCATTTTGACCATGTATTGGATTTGGCGCTTGTCCGCGCGGCCGTTGCCGGTCAGCGCCTGCTTGATCATCAGCGGGGTGTATTCGTACAGCCTGCCGCACTCCTTGACGGCGCACAGGAGGATCACGCCCCGCGCCTGTGCGACCTTTAGGGCGGTGGTGATGTTGGTGTTGAAAAACAGCTCCTCCACCGCCACCTCCTCGGGCTTGTGCTTTTGGATGATGGCGGCCATCGCGCGATCGATCATAGCGAGGCGCACCGCGATATTTTCGTCGGGCGGCGTGGTGACGACGCCGTAATCGATTAGGGTCAGCCTTGAGCCCGTTTTGTCGATCAAACCGTAGCCGATGGTCGCATAACCCGGGTCAACGCCTAAAATTATCAAAATCTGCTCCTAATTTGTTGATATTTACGCAAAAACATTGTATGATAAATATGATATAGCTTTACCGGGCGGCTGTCAAGCTATTTTTCTTTTTACAAGCCGATTCACGGATTCAAAAAAAGGGCTTAAAAAAAAGAACGGCCTGCCGCCGCCGCAAAAAAAACAAAACGGAAGGATGAGAAACAAGTTATGGAAAATGCCCAAAACGATTTTCGGAGTCAGTACAAGGCCGAGGCCGACGCGTTTATGTCCGCCATCGAGACGGATAAGCGTCTGGTCAAGCAGGACGTGATGGGGAGCCTGGCCCACTGCGCCATGCTGGGCGAGTACGGCGTCATCGATCAGGCCGAGGCCGAAAGCCTAAAGGCCGCGCTCTCTCAAATCTTTTTTGAGATCAGCGAGGACAAGCTGAAGGTTGAGGGCGCGCCCAACCTGTTTGCCTTTTTCGACGCCGAGCTCGAAAAACGGCTGGGCGCCGTTTCGCAAAAGCTGAACCTCGGGCGGTCGTTTGCCGATCGGATGGCGCTGGACCTTAGGATGTACGTGCGCGAGAGCGTCGAGGAGGTCAACAGCCTTTTGAAGGCGCTTGTTCTCCAGCTGTGCGAAATTTCGGGCGTGGGCTGCCGGATGCTGATGCCGGCCTATACCCACGGAAGAAAGGCCGCGCCCACGACGCTGGCACACACCCTGATGAGCTATGCCGAAAAGTTTATGCGGGATATCGAACGGCTTATCGACGCCGAAAAACGCGCCAATTTTATGCCGCTGGGCGCCATGACCGGGACGGGCACGCTGCTGCCCATCAGCCGTAAGCGCGTCGCCGAGATCCTAAAATTCCCCGCCGTCACCCAAAACGGGCAGGACGCGGTGTCCGACCGGGATTTTGTCGTCGAATATATCGCCGCCTGTGCGCTCATCTTGTCGCACGTCTCGACGCTCGCCGACGACTTTTCGCGGTATTCGTCCGAGGAATACGGCTATTTTTATTTGAGCGACGCGTTTAACAAGACCTGCAAATCCTCTCCCGTCAAGGTCAATCCCACGGCCTTAGAGCTGTTGCGCGCCCGCGCCGCCCGGGCAAACGGCGCGCTCGCCGCGGTCTTTACGGCGCTCAAAGGGGCGCCCGGCAACGCGGCGGACATGACCGAATGTCTGCCGCCGCTGTTTGCGGCCGAGGACGCGGTCAAGGAGAGCGTCGGTATCCTCCTCCCCCTCCTCTATGAGATCGCCTTTGACGAGGCAAGGATGCAAAAGGGCGTGGCCGACGGCTTTACTACGGCGGGCGACCTGACGACCTATCTCACCGAAAAGGGTATGCTGCCGGCCGACGCCTATCGAATGACGGCCGACATTATCGCGTGCTGCCGCGAAAACAACAAGCGGCTGGACACCCTGCCCTACGAGACCTACGCCGCGTTTTCGAATTTGTTTGAGACCGATATTAACCAGCTGATGCGTCCCAAAAACGCCGTGCGGTTCCGTCGTCACGAGGGCGACCCGGGCGAGGGCGCCGTCAAAAACGAGATTCGCCATTTAAAGCACCGCCTGTTGAGGCTTCTGCCGGATCCGAAAGGCTGACGCCTTCGTTCAAATGACGCCGACGCCTTCATTTGAACGAGGTAAGAGGTGTCCGCAAACAAAAAACGTCGTTTTTGTTTGCTCCCGATTGGCGCTGCCGCTTTCGTAAAAAAGCGGAAAGATTAAATTTATATTATAAATGTGCTTTTGGCGGATTTGGCCGTTGACTTTTTCCCGCCTATTCCGTATACTGGACTTGATCCGGGTAGTGTATACACCACCTGAACAATTTTGGGAGGTATAAAGCGATGAAATGCAATCAATGCGGATACGAACAATCGGATAGCGCGGCCTTTTGCTCAAGCTGCGGCGCGTACTTAGGCGCACAAAATCCGGGCGGCGCCGACACAAACAATGCGGGCGGTCAAAGCCCTTACGGCGGCGCGTACCAGCAGGGCAACCCCTACCGGCAGGGAAACCCCTATCAGCAGGGCAATCCCTACCAGCAGGGCAACCCCTATCAGCAGAGCAACCCCTATCAGCAGGGCAATGCCTACCAGCAGGGCGCCCAGCATGAGGCGCAGCTCGAGCATTATAAATCGGTCGGCATCCGTTCGATGGTATTCGGGATTTTGGCGTATCTTTTGGGCGCTTTCGTCATCACGGGCTTTGTTTTTGCGGGTTTGGCGCTGTCAAACAGCAAGCAGTCCTTGGAACCCCTGCGCCGTCTGAAAGGCCCTTACGGGTACGCGTTGGCCGGAAAGATTTTGGGCATCGTCGCCCTCGTCGAAACCTCCCTCGTCGTGCTTTTTTATCTGATTTTCATCGGTACGCTCTGTGCCGCAGTCAACGGCGGTTATTATTATTATTAAATCTTTTGCATTTTATCGAACGCGGCAGCGTTATTCGCCGTCCTCTTTGTCCGAGGGCGGCGTTTTTTGTATTTCGACAAGCGGCTTGGGCTCGTTCTTTTTCTGCTTATACCTCTCTATAAACCGCTTGGCCGGCACCATGGCGGCGACCATGACCGCGAAGATTCCGATCCAAATGAGGATGCCCCACCAGGTGGTAAAGGGAATCCGCATCCCAAAATAGCTATAAAACGCCAGCATGACCGGGCGGGTCAGCGACACCGACACGGCAAAAAAGCGGAATTTCATATTGGTGAGACCGGCCGTCATGCACAGCATATCGTCCGGGAAAAAGGGAAAGACCATCATGACCACAAAGGCCAGCTTTCCCTTGTCGAAAATCAGCTTGGAATACTGTTCGGCCTTTTCCTGCCCGATCATCCAGTAAACGATTTTTTTGCCAAACTTGCGTCCCAAAAAAAAGCAGATAAACGACCCCAGAACGGTGCCCGCCGAGGACACCAAAAAGGACACGGTCGATCCGTAAATGGCCGCGCCGGCCATGACGGTCATCCAGGCCGGTACGGGCAGGACGACCACCTGAAGCAGCGTCAAGCCAAAAAAGACCAGCAGCCCCCACTCGGCGTTCTGAATGATGTCGATCAGCTGGTCAACGCTCTCGATCCGCTCGCCCATCCCCGTGTGTTCCCAAACGATGATCCCCGCCTCGACAAGCGCGATCAGCGCCAACGCCGTGATCGACAGCTTAAACAAAATCGGGCATTTGTCGGGGTGAAACGCGATGATGCCGGAGGTCGCGGCGATTTCGAGCACAAAAAACAGAAAAAAGGCCAGCGGATGAATGTGCTTCATCCAAAGAAACAAAACGAAAAGCGAACCCGCGCCGAGCAGGCCGAATACGATTTTTTGAATCCATTGCTTTCGGGTCATGGCCGTCTGCATCCCTTTGCCCCGTCCCCCTCGAATCTCGCGTGAACACGACCTATATTATATAGGTAGTGTGGACACGAGATTTTAATCGGCCAGTTTTTGATCTTTTTGCGTCGGTTATCACGATTTTTCTTGTCCGTAGTTCCACTACGGCCTGCGAAAAATCGTTTCAACAGACACAAAAATCTCTAAAAACTTGCTCGATTGCACTCGTGTCCACAC
>JAIRRW010000103.1 GCA_031255775.1 Clostridiales bacterium | reverse complement strand
TCCCTATTGATTTTTTGGAGATACTGCTTCAACGAATCGTCCAGCGCCGAATAGGATTTTATCGCCTTGCGAAGAGCCTGTAAAAATTCGTTGTCCCCCTCCAAAACCAGCAGCTGGCGGCCGTTGTTGGCGTTGACCAGGGCGTAGAGAAGTACCTCCGCGTCCTCGTTGCAGAAGACAAAATGCTTTTTGTTGGTTTTATCGGCCGAAAACCGCGTAAAATTTTCGCTTTCGGCAAGCCCCAGCGAGCTGATGGCCGAGACCGGAAATTCGAGGTATTTTTTCCGCTTTTTTCGATGGATGACCTTGATGATCCGAAACGTGTCGCCCAAAATATGATAATCGTATTCGACATTCTGCCGCGCGCTCAAACGTCCCAACAGAACATAGGTCAGTATCGGCGGGATCAGAAACAGGACCATCGAAATCAAAAGAGACAACAAAAGCTGTCCGCAGTCCGCGCCCTCCCCGGGCAGTTCTATAGCGTTGGGCACGATCAGGACGACGCCGACGATCAAAACAATACACAAGATCCGAATGACCCGAATGACGATCGCCCGTTTTTTATGCCGATCGATGCTGTCGCTGTTTAAATTCTTTTCGTAAAATATATCCATGATACCCCCATTAGGTAGTGTTGACACGCGTGTAATCGAGCAGGTTTTTAGAGATTTTTGTGTCTGTTGAAACGATTTTTCGCAGGGCGTAGTAGCGCTACGTTCAAGAAAATTCGTGATAACAGACGCTAAAAGATCAAAAACCGACCGATTATAATCTCGTGTCAACACTACTTAGACCCATTCTATTATATCCCATTTGCGCTTTTTCGACAAGCAAACGAGGTTGCTCCGGCGTTTCGCCGCTTAGCCCACCTCAACAAGAGTGACGCCGGTATCGCCCTCGCCGTATCGGCCATAGCGGTACGCGCCGGCCAGCGGATTGGTCTTTAGATACGCCTGTATCCCCCGACCCAGCGCGCCCGTCCCCTTGCCGTGCACGATTTTTAGCGTCCCGCCTCCGTCGGCGGAGAGCCGCAGGAGGTGCGGCTCGACGACTTCGAGCGCTTCGGCCACCGTCAGACCCAAAACCTTGACCTCGACGGTAAGGCGCGTCGGCGCGGGGTCGCCGCCCCTCTCGCGGCGGACATTCGCGCCGGGCGCCGCCCGTCCCTTTTGCGGCGCGGGCGTCGGCCTCTGTCTGACCCTTGCCAAATCGTCAAAACGCGCCTTGGTCAGGATCGACCCGATCGAGACCGCCGCCTCCCTTTTATCGGCCCTGACCTCCTTGACGACGCCCGTCTGAAACAGGCTTTTGACAATGACGACCGCGCCCGGCACAAGCTCGCTTTCGGGCAGATCCTCATACTCGACGGGGACGTCCTCTCGATTCAACGTGTATTCGATGTCGTCAAGCCTCTTCTTTAGATGCTTGGCCTCTAAAAGCGCGGCCTCGTCCGCCTTTAGGAGGGCGGCCTTCATCTCCTCGATGATCGCCTCGGCGGCGCCCAGCGCGGATTGCACCAACCGCTTTGTCTCGGCGGCGGCGTTGTTTCGGATACGCGCATACAGCGCGTCAACCTCGCCCGCTTTTTTTTCGACCCGCTCTCTTTCCGATTCGATTTTGCGCCGCTCGTCCGCTAACGCCGCAAGCTCGGCGATCGCGCGGTTTTTTAGCGCCTCCGCGTTTTCCAAAAGCGCGTCAAACCTGCGCTTTTCCCCGCTCAACCGCGCGTAAGCGGTTTTAAGGATCGCGGGTTCGACCTTTAACCTGCGGGCGGTTTTTAGCGCGTTGCTGGTACCCGGCATATCGGGGATCAGCTTGTAGGTGGGAGAGAGGGTGGCCTCGTCAAACTGCATACAGGCGTTTCGGATCGAGGGCGACAACAGGGCGTATTCTTTGAGCTCGCCGTAATGCGTGGTAATAATCGCCGCCGCGCCCGAATCCTCGACAAATTTTACGATGCCCGCGGCAAGCGCGGCGCCCTCCTCGGGATCGGTCCCGCCGCCCGGCTCGTCCAGCAAAACCAACGACCGCTTGCTTAGCTCCCCCGTGATCGCGTTGATGTTTAGGATATGGGACGAAAAGGTGCTCAACTCGTTTTCGATGCTCTGCTCGTCGCCCATATCGCAAAACACGTCGTCGAATACCGCGACATCCGCCGCCGAGCAGGGCAAAAACAGCCCGAAGTACGCCATCAGACAAAACAGCCCCGCGGACTTTAAACAGACGGTCTTTCCGCCGGTGTTGGGGCCGGATATTAAAAGGATGCGCTTGCCGCCGCCGACCTCGATGGTGACCGGCACCACCTTTTCGCTTGCGATCAAGGGATGCCGCGCATTTTCTAAACGCAAGCGCAAATCAAGGTTGATTTTAGGGAAAATGCCGTCAATTTTGCGTGAATAGTGCCATTTTGAGAATACTATGTCAGACATAATACAACATTCTTGGCACTGTATGATGGCTTGCTCGGCCGAGGAGACCAAGGCGCCAAAGGCGTAGAGGATGCGTTCGATCTCGGCGGTCTCCAGGTTTTGCGCCTCTCTCAATTCGTTGTTTAGCTCGACGACCGCCAAGGGCTCGATAAACGCGGTGGAGCCGCTGGCGGACATATCGTGCAAAAGCCCCTTTACCCTGCCCCGACACTCGGACTTGACCGGCAGCACATAGCGGCCGTTTCGGATCGTCACGATATTGTCCTGGAGGCAGCTTGACCATTCGTTGCTCTTTGTGTAGGCGGACAGCCTGTCCTTTAAGCGCTGCGACACGGCCGCGATCCGGCGGCGGATCTCTTTGAGCGCCGCCCCGGCGTTATCGCTCATTTCGTTTTCGGAGACGATCGCCTCCCCGATCCGATCCTCTAGGTCCCGGCAAACGTCCAACGCCTCCGCTTCCCGTTTTAAAAGTACGATGTCGTCCCCGCAGGACAAAACCGTATTTTTTAGGATACGCGCCGTCTTTAAGAGCGCGGCTACTTTTAAAAGCTCTAAAAACGAGAGCATCGCGCCCCGCCCGGCCTTGACGCAGATTTCGTCCACTGCGGGAAAGGGCGCTGTCAGGGGATAGGCGCGGTATTTGTTTTCGATCAGCTCGGCCTCGCGCGTCAGCAAAAGGGCGCGTTCGACCGCCGCGAAATCCGAAACCGGCCCGGCGGCCAGGATTCGCTCCTTGGCGGGTCGGGAAAGCGCCTGCTCGGCGACCAGCGATAGGATCGCCGGAAATTCTGTCAATTTTATGGCGTGGCGGTTCATGATAATTTGATCAAAGGCTACTCCAAATTCTTTTTGCGATAACCGGCCGTCCCGGCTATATCGATCGCGCCCTTTTGTTTTAGGTCGGACAATACAGTATAACAAGCTTTGGCCGAATAGCCAAGCAAATCGATATAAATATGAGAAAAACGCGAAAAATCGGGCGTTTTTGTCAGGTTGAGCGGCAAGCAATTGAGGAGCTGATGATAGCAGTACGCCAGTTTATATTTTTTTATCGGGAAGGTATTGCCCCGCTCGTCGCACAGCGGCGGCGGATCGCCGCACGCTCCGCAGCGCTTTCCCGCCGATTTTTGCGGACAGTGACAAAGGGTCATGATCGGAAACCGACCAAACGCGTACACATAGCCGTCGCCCGGGTCGCGCCCGTCAAACTCGACCGAGAGGATTTTTTGCGCCGGAAACAGCGGCCGGATCACATTCATAAACGGCCCAAGCAGGATATTTTTATTGCGGAAAAGCTCTACCGCCCCGATATTGTCGGCGATCACGTTTTTGATGCGGCCGTCCCCGATATGCTTGCGCATGACCGCCAGATCCCTGCCGCGCATGACGGGCGGCAGACCCAAAAACAGGCCGTCCGCATTATGTTTTTCGAAGGCCGCGCCAATATCGGCGTCGTACGATGCCGGATAATAGGCGGCATAATCGAACAGGCCTTTTACCGTGTCCAAGATATCGAGGTCGTCCACTGCGATCAGGATTGTCCGCTCCCTATTCCCGCTCCCGCCCGTACGGGTCGGCTTGGTCGGATACCCGCAGGGGGCAAACACCTCCCGATACCGCCTTTCGACGATCTCGGCCGTGTCGGCGGACGGCGAAAAGGAACCCCGGTTTTCGGGCGGGGCCGACAGCTTGTCGAACAATGCCCGACAGGTCCGGCGGCGCAATTCGTTTTGCGCGGCCTTGCGCAAAAATAACGGCCGATCCGCGCCCTCAATTTCAAAACGCGCCAACCGAAAGAAAAAGTCCCCGCACCTCTCAAACGAATTGCGCAGCTCCTCGGTCGTCAGCGGCGCGTGTACCGCCTCCTGCGGCACGATATCGTCAAACCGGCACTCGACGGTCTGTCCGCCGCCCGCAGCCGCCGCCTCGGCAGGAAAATCCGCCCTTAGCTTCAATCGGATATCGACGTCGATCAGGCGGCGCGCGGACAGAACCTCCCCAGACAGCGCGGCGTCGGTCGTCAGGTTGACCCGGTCGCCCGGCAGAATGTCGCCGCCGCCGCGTAAAACAGTCCCCGGCTTTTGGCAGGACGCCCGGCCGGTCTCGCGCCCCTTTCGTAAAATCTTAAACCCGTCGCCCGCGATAAAGGGCGTGCCGGGCTTATCCAAAAATGCGGCGTTTGGCTTGACCTCGATATCCTGCCCCCTGACGGCGGCCACGACCCCCGCCTCCGCGCCGATATGGCCGGGCGCCAAGGGATAGATGACGTCGGCCGTTGCCTCAAAAAGATGCCCCTGTGTATATGTCCCCCGCCGATACATATGTGTCAGCAAACGCCTGTCCGGCTTTCCGCCCGCCAAAAGCTCGCGGTAATAGCGGACCGCGCCGCCGACATATTCGGGGCGGCGCATCCTCCCCTCGAGTTTAAAGGAACGGACGCCCGCCTCTCTCAATTCGCCGATCCGCTCGGACAGCGACAAATCGGCCGTCGAGAGCCAATAGCCCGACTGCCCCGCCAAGCGATAGCTTTTGCGGCAAAGCTGCAGACAGCGGCCGCGGTTTCCGCTCAAACCCGCCGCCAGCGAGGAAAAATAGCAGTTTCCCGAAAACGCGACGCAGAGCGCGCCGTGCAAAAAAACCTCGATCTCCAGCTCGGTCTCGCGCGATATTTCGCGTATATCGCTCAATCCCGTTTCGCGCGACAGGATGACCCGGCTTGCCCCCAGCTTTTGGACGGCAGCCGCCCCGTACACGTTGTGGACGCCCGCCTGCGTGCTGATGTGGACGGGCATAGCCGGATAGGCCGCCGTAAGCTCTTTTAAAAAAACCAAATCCTGCACGATGACCGCGTCTATCCCGGCGTCCGCGCATACGCCGATGAGCGCAAGCGCCTCGTCATATTCGTCGGGCTTAAACAGCGTATTGACCGCAAGATAGGCCTTGACGCCAAACGGCCGACAAAAGGAAACCGCTTTTTGTAACGCGGCTTCCGCAAAATTCTCCGCCTTGGCGCGCGCGCTGAACCGCCCCGCCCCCAAATAGACGGCGTCGGCGCCGTTGTGAACGGCGGCGCACAGCGCGTCAAAGCTCCCTGCCGGCGCCAGCAGCTCGGGAACCTTATCTGAGGGACGCCGCATACACCGATTCCAGTTTTTTCATGACGCGTTCCATAATGGCGGCGATCTCCTCGTCGGTCAGCGTGCGCTCGGCCGATCGGAATCGGAGCGAAAAGGCCACGCTTTTTTTGCCCGCCGCGATCTGCCCGCCCCGGTATACGTCAAACAGCCTGACCTCCTCCAGGAGGCTGCCCGCCGTTTGTCCGATCGTCATTTTTAACAGGCCGACCGTCGTCGGCTCGTCCACGACGATCGCAAGGTCTCGCGAAACCGCCGGGAATTTCGGCAGCGGCACATATTTTACGACGGGAGACGGCAGCGACAAAAGCGGCTGCAAATCGATTTCGGCGACAAACAGGTTTTCACCCGCGCCAAAGGCGGCCGCGCAGGCCGGGTGGAGCTTGCCAAAGCTCCCGATCGTCTCCTCCCCCCGCAGAATATCGGCGCCCATGCCCGGGTGGAGATAGGGCGCTTTTGTCGGTGCGATACAAAGCGGCAGCGAAAAGGAGGAAAATACGGCGGTAACGACCTCTTTTAGGGTATAGAAATCCTCGTTTTTACCGGCAAACGCGAGACACAGCCTTTCCCTTTCGACGGGAAGCGCCGTAAGCGGCAGGGCGTCGGGCAGGTAGACCCGCGCAAGCTCGAACAGCCGAAATTCGCCGTTTTTGCGGTTTTGATTGAATCCCGCGGCCGTCAGCACGGAGGACAACAGCTGGGTGCGCATCTCGGACTGCTCGGCCGAAAGCGGATTGCGGAGCGTGACGGAGCGCCCCGAAAGCCCCAGCTTTTCCTTTGCGTCGGGATGGATAAACGCGTAGGTCAACACCTCGCGGCACCCGTACGCGACGAGAAGCTCCTTTAGTTTTTGAAGGCTTTTCTGCGCGGCGTTCATCCCGCCCTCCGTGGGTCGAACCGTCTCCATATAGGTCGGCGTCAGCTTATCGTACCCGTAAAAGCGGATGATCTCCTCGGCCAGATCGGTATAGTTGTCGACATCCTCGCGATACGGGGGGACCGTGCAGACAAGGGCTTCCTCCCCGCCCGTCACCAAAAAGCCCAGCGCGGACAGGATGCGGGACATCTCACGTTTGGGCACCTCGATCCCCAAGAGCCTGTTGATCGCGGCGGGCGTCGTTTTGATGACCCGGCTCGGGTTCTCCCTGACGCCGTCCTCGACGGACAGCTCGGTCACGTGCCCCGCGCCCAACCGCTCGATCAAGTGAAGGGCACGTCTGCGCCCCTGCTCGACGCTAAAGAGATCCACGCCCTTTTCGTAACGCGCGGAGGAGTCGGAGCGCAAGCCCAGCGTCCGGGATGTCAAGCGGACGCTGCCCTTAAAAAAGCGCGCCACCTCCAAAAACACCGTATCGGTATCCGGCTCGATTCCGCTGTACTCGCCCCCCATGACGCCGGCGATGGCGACGGGCTTTGTGTTGTCGGCGATGACCGCCATCGTCTCGGACAGCGCGTACCGATTGCCGTCCAGCGCCACGATCTCCTCGCCCTTTTTTGCGTGCCGAACCTCGATGCAGCCGTCGATGTGCCGGATGTCAAACGCGTGCATGGGCTGCCCGATCTCCAAAAGCACATAGTTGGTGATGTCAACGACGTTGTTGATGGGGCGGATGCCCGACATTTTCAAGCGGCGCTGCATCCATTCGGGGGAAGCCTGAATTTTAATATCCTCGATCAGCGTGCCGGTATAGCGCTCGCAGGCGCTTTTATCCAGTATCCGAACCGCGGGAATTTTGGCCTTGGCGGGTTTTTTGCCGTACCCGATTTCGGGGACGCGGACGGGGACGCCAAGCGCCGCGCCGACCTCGCGGGCGATGCCGCATATCGACTGACAGTCGGGGCGGTTGGCCGTGATCGAGATGTCCAGCACACAGTCGTCCAGCCCCAGCGCTTTTTTTGCCGTCGTCCCCGGAACGGTTTCGGGCGGCAGGTGGAATATGCCGCCCTTGTCCGCGGGCGTTTCGTCCAAGAGACCTAAGGGCGGCGCAAGCTCGGCCAACGAAAGCAGCATTCCCTCGCTGACGGTTCCGGCAAAATCACAGGGCGCGATTTTTTTTCCGTCCTTTAGGACACTGCCCGACAACGCCACCGGCACCGACTCGCCTACCGCCGCGTTTTTGGCGGCGGTCACAATCGCGGCCGATTTTTTCCGGCCGACGTCCACCGTCAAGATTTGCAGCTTGGGATTTTTGGGGTGGGCGGACACCTCGGTCACACGTCCGGCGACGACGCCGTCCAGGCCTTCGCCCAAATCGAGGATCTCCTCGGTCTCAAACCCGATATTCAACAGCCTTTCGGCCAATTCGTTGGGGGAAACCGAAACGTCTACATATTCCTTTAGCCAGGAAAGGGGTACCTTCATTGTCTTTTTCTTTTCTCCTTGTGTTGGGTTGCGCCCGATACCGTCACGAAAACTGCTTCAAAAACCGAATGTCGTTTTCGTAGACCAATCTAAGGTCCGATATGCCGTGCGTGATGAGCGTGATGCGGTCGAGGCCGATCCCGAAGGCAAAGCCCGTATAGACGTTTGGATCGATTTCGCAGTTTTCGAGGACGCGGCGATTGACCATGCCCGCGCCCAAAATCTCGATCCAGCCCGTTCCCTTGCAGACCCGGCAGCCGGAGCCGCCGCAGGACGGACAGGTGGCGTCCACCTCGACGCTGGGCTCGGTAAACGGAAAGTGCGAGGGACGAAAGCGTATGACCGTGCCCTGTCCGAAAAAGGAGGCCGCAAACTCGGATAAAATGCCCTTTAGGTCGCACATGGTGACGCCCTTGTCCACCACCAGCCCCTCAATCTGATGGAACATCGGCGAATGGGTGGCGTCAATATCGTCGGATCGGTACACCTTTCCGACTGTGATCATCCGAATGGGCGGCTTTTTCTTTTCCATCGTACGGATCTGTCCGGGCGAGGTATGCGTGCGCAGCAGGATTCGATCGGTGATATAAAACGTATCCTGCGTATCCCGCGCCGGATGGTCGCCGGGCATATTGAGCGCGTCGAAGTTGTAATACTCAAACTCGATCTCGGGGCTGTCCGCGATCATAAAACCGCGCGCCGAAAAGAAGTCGGTGACCTTGTTTTTGATTAGGTACAGCGGATGCTGTCCCCCCACCCTGCGCGTTTCGCGGTCGATGGTGATGTCGATCCGTTCGTTTTTTAAGCGCTCGTTTAAAAGCGCCGCTTTGAGCGCCCGCTCCCGCGCCGAAAAAGCCGTCTCGAGGGTTTCGCGCGCCTCGTTCAAAAATCTGCCGATCACCGGCCGCTCCCCGTTTGAAACGTTTTTCAGCTCCCGCAGGAGCGCCGTCATCGAACCGCTCTTCCCCAAGATCGCGACACGCAGCCGATTCAGCTCCTCCTCGGTTTTCGCGTCCGCTATCCGCTCGATGCCCGATTGCAGAATTTCCTCAATCGGTTTAATGCCTTCCGGTTTCATTGCCTTTGCCTCCGCTGTTTTTTCTTAGACCTGTTCTAAAACCAATCGTAAATGGATAAACGAGGATATAATAAAAATAAAAATCCCGAAGCAGGGATTTTCCCGCCTCGGGACGCTTATGCCGCGTGGTACCACCCGATTTTTCCGCTTTTTATCCAAACGGACTTCATTATGACCGATAACGCCGATCCGCGGGACAGCCTACCCAACGGAAAATACCGTGTTTTCAGCCGCCCAACTCTTGCGGGGAATATCCTAACGCCGCGCATCCTCTCAGCAATGGGATGCTCTCTGTCGTTGGCGCCGTCTTTTTCCGCAGTCCCTGTTGTTATCTTTAGTGTAGCATATCCGCTTTAGAATTGCAACTTTTTTAGGTAGTGTTTACACGAGATTATGCACGACCTAGGGCACCAGATCCAGCATGGTATCCAAGCTGTCCGAATTGAGATATACGTCGGGGATTTTGCCGATGATGACGCTGTCCAAAAAGGGCACCTCCGTCACCGTCCGAATCTTGTCGTGCGCGCCCGGAAAGATTACGCTGATGTCCGCGCTCAGCCTGAGATAGATTTTATGATTGGTTTGGTTGACGCCCGCGGCCTCGAACGTCGAGCAAAATTTGGCGTTGACCGAACCGACCGGCAACACCTGAAAATTGACCATAGGCCCTTTGCCCGTCAAGAGAACCGCGCCGGTCAGCGTCCCCAGCGGAATCTCGATCCCCCGGCTGCCCACGGCGTTAAGCTTTTGCTGGGAAAGGACGGTCGTCCTTTGCGCAATCGCGTTAAAGATGGTCGAATTGATCCGAATCATTTCGATATCGCCGTTTGAATCCCGCGAAAGCTCGACGAGATCGACGGCATAGCCCGGGTTTTCGCCCAAAACCTCCCAAACCGCCTCGTTGACGGCCGTGACCGCCAGCGCCCGCGCCTTCTCCTCGGACACCGATCGTATGATGGGGACGGTCTTTCCGTGAATGAACAGAAAAATCCCCAAAAAAAGCAGAAAGAGACCGATCAGGATCGCGATCCATTTTCGTTTTTTATGCTTGACGGCGTACTTCCGCATAATAGTATATATGCCGGAAAGCCGCGCAAATTGATAGTTTTTAGCGGACGCAAAAAAAATGGTGTTTTTTATCGATAGCACAGTAGCAATCTTTCTACTTAAATCTTTTTTACAAAAACGACGTTTTTTGTAAAAAAGTGCCGTATCCCTCGATAAAATGCAAGTGTAACGGCATTTTATCGAAAGCGTCAGCGCTAGCGCTATTTTGATTTTGGCGAGAAGATCAGCGTCACGAGATAGCTGGCGGCTACGGCCGCGCCCACGCCGAAGGCCGTGCGCATCAGGCCGCCCGCAAAGGCGCCCAAGATGCCGTAATCCTTGACGCCTTCGATCGCGCCCCGCGCCAGGGACGCGCCAAAGCCCACGATGGGGACGCTGATGCCCGCCTGCGCGATCTGAAAGATATATTTATAGACGCCCACCGTCTCCAAAAGTACGCCAAAAAGCAAAAAGATCACCAAAATCCTGGCCGGCGTCAGCTTGGTTTTTACAATCAAAAGCTCCGCCCCCAGGCACAGCGCGCCGCCTACCGCAAACACGATCAGATATGTCAATACCGTCTGCCAAATACTCATATTTATCTACATCCTCCTTTCGGCACAAAAAAGCGCGGAAAATTTACTATTTTTCACGCTTCCCCTGCGCGTATGACAACGGCATGGCTGATACAAGGGATCGTCTCCCCCTGATAGCAGCTCTGCGGACTCATGAGCGCGCCGGTGGCGGCAAGGAGTACGCTCTTGTACTGCCCCGCCTCCATTTTTTCTAAAATAAACGAATTTAATACGGTCGCGCTGCAACCGCAGCCGCTGCCCCCCTGATAGACATCCTGATCGCTTGCGTAGATCAGCGTGCCGCAATCGATATAGTTTTGCAGCAAGGGATAGCCCCGCTCCCGCATCAGCTCCCGCAGGATGTCCGACCCCAGCTTGCCGAGGTCGCCGGTCAGGATCAGATCGTAGTCGGCCGGCGTCGTGCCCGTTTCGAAAAAATGCGCGGCCAGCGTGTCCATCGCAGCGGGCGCCATGGCCGCCCCCATGTTGCCGATGTCGTTGGCGCCGTAATCGACGACCTTTCCGAGGGTTGCCGCCGTCACTGCGGGGCCCTTGCCCGCCTTGGACAAGAGCGCGCAGCCCGCGCCGGTGACCGTCCACTGCGAATAGGGCGGCCGTTGACAGCCGTATTCGAGCGGGAACCGATATTGACGCTCGGCCGTCGCGAAATGGCTGACCGTCGCGCAGGCCGCAGTCTCGATATAACCGGCATTGATCAAAAAGGCGGCGGTCGCCAGCGATTCGGAGGAGGTCGAGCACGCGCTGTACATCCCCATATACGGGATGTTGAGCTCCCGCGCCACATAGCTGGAGGTCGTGATTTGGTTGAGAAGGTCGCCCGCTATAAACAGGTCGATGTCCTCCGGCAAATACCCGCCCGCTTTTATCGCCCCATCCACCGCCTCCCGCAGCATATCGATCTCGGCCATTTCAAAATTTTTTTCGCCCATTTTTGGGTCGCGGTATACGCTGTGAATGTATTGTCCGACAGGCCCCGCCCCTTCCTTTTTGCCGCTCACCGTCCAGCGTCCCACGATTTTTGGCGGATCGTCAAAGATAAAGGTCTGCCGCCCCCGCCGGATGCCGCTGTGGAGCACGGCCCCGGCGGACGGAATGTCCCTGACCGATTCGCGCACAATTTCCTGCGAAAAGGCGGGAACAAAATGACAATTTTCGCCGCGGTGCAATATTTTCAAGCTGTTTTCTCCTCCGTTTGTAGTAGGGCGTGTTTATTTTTTTCTGCGTTACTGTTACATGAAAAAGCCGATGACAAAATGAATGAGTCCGGCGACGGTCGACCAGACGACCCCGTTGACGATGACCGGGCCTACGACGCTGAACATTTTGGCGCTGGTTCCGAAAATTAGACCCTCGGACTTAAATTCCATCGATGCGCTGGCCATGGCGTTGGCAAAGCCGGTGATCGGCAGAAAGGAGCCCGCGCCGCCCACCTTGGCGATTTTGTCGAAAATACCGAGACCCGTGAGGAGGATCGCGAGGCTAATGACGGTGACCGAGGTGAGGTTTCCCACCATATCCGCCGTCCAGGACGGAAACACCCACCTATAGAGGTCGGCAAAGCCCTGTGCGAGGATGCAGGTCAGCCCGCCCACGAAAAAGGCACGCCACAGAGAACGCCAAACCGAGGACTGCGGCGTCACCGCCTTGACATATTTGTCATACCGTTCGTTTCGTTTCCGCGTGTTTTCGCTACTTTGCGTCATGAAGCAACCCGTCCCTTATTCTGATTTCCGTCTCGTTGATGTTCACGTCGCCGGTGATCGGCAGCTCTTTTCGTTTCATGTTTAGGCATTTCCTCCCAAGGCTAGGATTTGAAAAAATTGGGTATTTTATGCGCCCCTTGCTGCCGCTAACGATAAAATGACGCTGCCGCTTTCATTTTATCGAAAGCGGCAGCGTCATTTGAGCGCAAACAAAAACACCGTATCCCTCGCGCGAATGGATACATTCGCGCGAAACGCGGTAGCGTTATCCTTTAAACCCGGCGCGCAGTTTATCGATGATCTTGGTTTCCAAGCGGGATATCTGCACCTGCGAAACGTTGAGCGATTTTGCGACCTCGCTCTGCGTCTTATCCTTATAATAGCGCATGACAATGA
Source organism: Clostridiales bacterium (assembly GCA_031255775.1). GTDB lineage: Bacteria > Bacillota > Clostridia > Christensenellales > Pumilibacteraceae > JAIRRW01. Next base: position 3,043 of record JAIRRW010000103.1, on the reverse strand, counting down.
TCTTGCGCTCGCGTTCGTCCAGGCTCTTGATCACGTCCTTGATGATCAATTTGTCGATGGTATCGTCCGTTCCGTCCCCCTTGGTCAGCTTTTCGGACAGTGACTGGCTGTGCTCGTCATCGCCCTTATCGTAGATCGAAACGGGCGTTTTGCCCGAATCCATCGCAAAAACAGCCTCCTGCGGGTCGATGGAAAAGGCGCCGGCAATCTCCTCGATCGAAGGACTGCGCCCCTCCTTATTCTTGACGTTTTCGACAAAATAGGATATTTTGCCCGCCAGCGTCTTGGTGGAGCGCGACACCTTGATATACCCGTCGTCGCGGATATACCGCTTGATCTCGCCCATGATCATCGGCACGGCATAGGTCGAAAATTTGACGCCAAACGCCGCCGAAAAGTTTTTGATCGCCTTTAAGAGACCGATACAACCCAATTGATACAGGTCGTCATATTCGATCCCCTTGTTTTTATAACGTCGTAAAATACATTTGATCAGCGGCGCGTTGTGCGTTAAAAGAGTCGCCTTCGCGTCGTTGTCGCCCTTTTGCGCCAGCGCAATAAGCCTGAGCGTTTCTTCCTGTTCCAGCAATACCTTCCCCTCACTTTAACCGAGGCATTTGGTCATGCGAACCGTCGTTCCCACACGCGGATCGGAGGTGACCTCAAGGCTGTCCATAAATGTTTCCATCACGGTAAACCCCATGCCGCTCCGTTCCTCGTCGGGTCTGGTCGTAAAGTAAGGCTGCAAAGCCTCGCTGATGTCGGCGATCCCCACTCCGCTGTCCGAAACCTCGATATGTAAGGTCGCGTTTTGGATATGTGCTTTTATCGTGATCTCGCCCGGCTCCCCCTTGGCGTAACCGTGCACGACGCAGTTGGTGACGGCCTCGGAAACGGCCGTCTTGATGTCGTCGATCTGGTCGACCGTGGGATTGAGCTCGACGCAAAAGGCGGCGACGACGTTGCGCGCAAACGCCTCGTTTTTGCTGTCGGACAACACTTTTAGTTCCATATAGTTCTCTGCCATGCCTAAAACTCCTGTTTTATTTGGTCTTTAGAAGACGTCTTTATCTTTTGCCGTGCGAATATTCGATTTTTGGCATGATCCCGTATATGCCGGACAGGGTCAAGACGCGGTCGATATTGCCTCTTGGATTGGCGATAAAAATAGGAACGCCCCGGGCTTTCAGCTTATTATAACGCCCCAAAAGCACGCCGATGCCGGTGCTGTCCATAAATGTCAGTTCGGACAGCTCAAACACCGCCTTTTCCATCCCGGGCGCCTCCGTCAGCTCGTCCAGCCGCTGCCGAATCCCCTTTGCCGAGTTTTCGTCCAGCTCGCCCCGAATGCCGATGTATAAGGTGCTGCCCACAAGTTTATGGTCTATCATGCCGCCCTCCTCGTCGCCTTTAGGTCTAGTCTAACAAAATCCCCGATACGATTATTGACAGAATTTGTCGATTTATACAAAAATATATAAAAATGACCGGCCTATACAAACAGCCCTTTGCGCCTTTTTATTCCTCTTTATTCCCTCATTTTTTTTGGGAAATGCGCGTTTTTTCCCTTGACATCGCCTGCCTCTTTATAGTATAGTATCTAGGTCAGCGTTTAAGGGTTTACGGGGCGTAGCGCAGTGGCAGCGCACGTGGTTTGGGACCATGGGGTCGGGAGTTCGAATCTCTTCGCCCCGACCAAAATGACTTGATCCGCCTGACGTTTTCGGGGCCTTTAGCTCAGTTGGTTAGAGCAGCCGGCTCATAACCGGCCGGTCCGGGGTTCGAGTCCCTGAAGGCCCACCATTTCTATTCACAAGCCGCCTTATTTGGCCCGGTAGTTCAGTTGGTTAGAACGCCAGCCTGTCACGCTGGAGGTCGAGGGTTCGAGTCCCTTCCGGGTCGCCATTACAATTAGGTTTCTGTGTATGCCTCGATAGCTCAGTCGGTAGAGCAGGAGACTGAAAATCTCCGTGTCGGTGGTTCAATTCCGCCTCGAGGCACCACTTGGCCCCTCCGCGCTGGAGTAGCTCAATGGCAGAGCAGCTGATTTGTAATCAGCAGGTTGCGGGTTCAACTCCCATCTCCAGCTCCACCCGATCTCTCATCAACCGCACATAAGTCTTTGTCATTTTGATCAAGATTTGCCGCTCTTACCGCATCGGCGTAACATGGACCCGTCCCCGTGCGGCCAGAGGGAACAGACCCTAAATCCGACGTCCAAGCCGCATAAGTATGCAAAAAACTGAATATGGGCGGGTTCCCGAGTGGCCAAAGGGAACAGACTGTAAATCTGTCAGCTCCGCTTTCGGTGGTTCGAATCCACCCCCGCCCACCACGAACAGCCCGCTTAAACAGTGGGTTTTTTCATGTTTTGCCTCTTTCATCGCCTCTTAACACGACCCGATGATTTGACTAAAAGCATTTGGTGTGGTATCCTAAGGTAGGCTTAGGTTTTGTTACTTCTACTAAATGTCAAAATGAGCGAGTCGGCGTTGTGAATTGGGTCGCGTGAAAACGACCGGGGAGGCGGAATGGTATGAATAATGATTTTGAGAGTTGGGAGCAAGTTAATCCTGCATTGATTGATATGTTCAATCATCATCTTGCCCTAATAAAACAGCGGTTACAAGCCCGGATCGAATTGTGTCCGATTGTTGCGTTTTTGGACAACGGCGAAATAAAAAGCTACATTCGAGATATAAAAGAGCCAGGCGATTTTCCAAAAATGAGTGAGATATTGAAACTTGTTCGAGGCGTCAAGGACAGTGCCAACATCTTTGCGGTCCTAATTGCCTACACGCTAAAGACGGACAAGGGCAGCTTTATTGCGGTTGACCTCGAACACAAATCCGGTGACTGTATCAGAATTCTATTGCCAATTGTGGTGACCGGCATATTTCGCAAAAAAGCATCTATTGATACGACGGATAAATTTATCGTCGAAACACTGCCGAAGTTTGTTTGGACGGATTAAAGAAAAAATCCTTGCGCGAAAAGCATGGCGCGAAAGAAATCCTGTCGAATACTTAAGGTCATTACCAAG
>JAIRRW010000042.1 GCA_031255775.1 Clostridiales bacterium | reverse complement strand
AGCGGCGTGTAGCGGCGCTGCCGCTTTCGTTCAAATGACGCGTTGCTTTCATTTGAACGAGGAAAAAGGTGTCCGAGGGGAAAAAGTGTCATTTTTCCCCTCTCCCGATTTGAGCCGCCAAAATGCCGTTTCACTTGCATTTTGGCGAGGAAAAAGGTGTCCGCAAACAAAAAACGTCGTTTTTGTAAAAAAGATTTAAGAGAACGAAAGCGGCGGCGCATACTCGTGTATACACGGCCTACGCGCTTAGCCCTCCATTCTGGCTTTTTCGGAATCTAAGAATTGCCGGATAATTCGCTTTTGTTCCTCCGGCGGCATACTGTTCCACTTTGCCCGATTAGCCTTTCGAAGTTCGGGAGTGACTGATTTCCATTTCATCAGCGGCATCCCAAAGTATAAGCAGTCTGACACAACTAAACCGTTTCTCCATATCGGCGGAACGGCGGTCAACGGGTAATCACTCACGCCTTCCTGAATTTTGCCGTCGGGCTGGATCACACGATCCTCTATGAAGTATGTGTTTGTGGTTTCGTCGGCATAAAAATACAGAACCACACGCATATGAAATGTCAGAATTTCAAACTTATCACCAAATACTTCACGAAATAAAATTTTGTCGCGTGTCCGTTGCTCGATCAATACGGGATCTAAGTCAAGCAATACATCAAAGACACTTTTGGCATAAACATCGATAAGAAAATCACTACGATTTTTGCCTAATAAATTTAGCTTATCTTTATCCGGCTTTACCGAACGGCTATATCGATCATGTTTTTCGAATAATTCCCAATAGCGATTCCACGCGCTGACTACCTCCGGGTACGCTCTAAAGTCTATCATCCAACTGTCCTCCCTATAATTGAAAGTAATTTTTCGCGTTGTCGCAGCAGATGTTTTTGATCAGGCGCGACAGCGTTTCTTGATTGGCGGGGTATTCGCCGTCGTTGACGGTTTGGGCGATGTGGCTGCACAGGATCCGTCGGAAATAGTCGTGGCGGACATAGGAGGTAAAGCTCCGCGAGTCGGTCAGCATACCGATAAAATTTCCCAAGACCGAATATTCGGACAGCGTCCTTAGGTGCGCCGCCATGCCAAACCGTGTGTCGTTAAACCACCAGGCGCTGCCGTGCTGCAGCTTGCCGCGCGTGCCCGGCGACTGAAAGGCGTTGAGGACGGAGTTGATCAGCCTGTCGTCGTTGGGGTCGAGGGAGTAGACGATCGTTTTGGGGAGCGCGTCCGTCCTGTCAAGCGCGTCCAAAAACGCGGCCAGCTTGTGCGAATCTTTTGATTGCGCAATCGCGTCAAAGCCGGTATCGGGGCCGAGCGCCGCGTATTTGGCGCCGTTGTTGTCGCGGCGGCAGCAGAGATGGAGCTGCATGGCCATGCCCCGGCGGCTGTATTCGCCGGCCAAAAACGACAGGACATAGGTTTGGTACTTTTCGGCGTCCCCGTCCGTCGGATGCCTGCCCGCAAGCGCGTCCCCGACGATCTCCTCCGCCTCGGACGCCGGGCAGTCCATAAACGTATAGTTGTCCAGCGCGTGGTCGGAGATAAAGCAGCCGTTTTCGCAAAAGTAGTCCAAGCGGCGCGACAGGGCGGCCAATATCTCGGTCAGCGACGGGCGCTTTTTTCCGGTCAGCGCTTGGACATACGCGGCAAAGCCCGCCCGATCGATGCGGAGCGCCCTGTCTGGACGAAAGGTCGGATATACCCCGGTTTCAAAGCCGGACGCCGCGATTTTCTTGTGAAAGGCGAGGTCGTCCATGGGGTCGTCGGTCGTGCAGAGCGCCGACACGTTGGAGCGGGCGATCAGCCTTTTGGCCGAAAACGACCCGTCCTTCATGCGGGCGGCGGTGCGGTCGTATACCTCGTCCGCCGTCCGTTCGTCCAGCTCGAGGGTGAGGCCGAAATAGGTTTTTAGCTCAAGATGGCACCAGATATAGATCGGATTGCCGATCGCGGCGGGGAGGACGGCGGCAAACGCGCGGAATTTGTCCCGATCGGACGCCTTGCCGGTGACCAACTCCTCCGGCACGCCGCAGTTGCGCATCAGCCGCCATTTATAGTGGTCGCCCTTTAGCCACAGCTCGGTCAGGTTGAAAAACGGCCTGTCCTCGGCGATCTCTTGCGGGCTTAGGTGCGAGTGATAATCGATGATCGGCAAATCCCTGGCATAGTCCCGGTACAGCTGTACCGCCAGCCCGCTGTTGAGCAGCAGCTCGTCGGATAAAAATTCCATACTAAAAACTCTCCCTTCTTTGTAAGGTATATTCGATCTTGACGGCGCTTGCGATCCGCTCGCCGTTAAAATGCCGCACAAGGCGTTCGGCGGTCAAAAGCGCCAGCCGTTCGACGCCGTTGTCAATGCTGGTCAGCGCCGGTGAGGTGCACCGCGCCAGCAGGCTGTCGTTGTGCCCGACGATCTTAAGGTCCCGCGGCACCGCGATGCCCAGCGCCTTGGCGGCGTGTAAGGCGGCCGCCGCGAGCACGTCGTTGGCGCAGATCGCCGCGTCGGGCCGACAAGCCCGGTACAGGTCGATCGCCGCGGCCTTGGCGGCCAAAAAGTCCTCCGGCAGCCGAAACGCTTCGCCCGTTTTGACCGCGTCCAAAAAGCCCCGGCGTTTTTTATCGCTGCCGTAGGTCTCGACGTCGTACAAAAAGATCGGTTTTTTGCAGCCGGCCGCCAGCAGCGCCTCCGCAGCGGCGCGGACGGCCGCCCGGTCGTCGCAATAGGCCGAATAGATATTCTCGCCCTCGATCAGGGCGTTTATGATAAAGCAGGGCACGCGCCTGGCCGCGCCGCGGATCAGCCTGCCGCTCCCGTCCATAAAGACCGACCCGATAAAAAGCAGGGCGTCCACGCTCTTTCCGATCAGCCCCTCGATGGCCGCCTCCTTTTCGCGAACGCTTTTTCCCGTGCAGGACAAAATCATCTCGTACCCGTTTTGCTTCAATTCCTTTTCCAGGACGGACACCGCCTTGGCGTAATACATATCGTCAATGTTGTAGCACACCAGCCCGACCAGCTTAAACGACGTCCCCGCCGACAGGCTCTTTGCCGCGGCGGAGGGCGTAAAGGAGGTCTCCGCCAAAACGGCGGCCAGCCTCTCGGCGCTCTTTTT
>JAIRRW010000017.1 GCA_031255775.1 Clostridiales bacterium | reverse complement strand
CGTATCGATGACCAGCGAGCCGGCGGATAAAAACCGGATCGCGTTGCCGGTGGGCGGCTGTGTCGTGTCGATATGATATGTCGTCACGCCGCCCGAAGTCGTTGAATAGGTATAAATATCGCCGAAATCGTTTGCGGCAAAATCACGCGTCGAGCGCACCCACTCGTTTAACGGCCTTCCCTTATAATAGTTGAGCTTAATCGCGGCTTCCTCCTCGGTCACGCCGGGTCGCAGATGTAGCTCATAGGCAAGCCTGAGCAGGTAGTCCTTGGCGCTCTCCACCTCCTCGGGATATAAGATGTCCTCGGATACTTTGGGAATGGCGAGGGACATCTCCCTGCCAAAGCCCGCCGCGCCGAGACCGGGCAGAGAGGTATTCGAGGCATAGCCGAGCGCCTTAGGATCGTATCTAAACTCTTTGTAACTGGAAAAAAACACCTCATTGGTCACCCGTATCGAGCTGCCGCCGAGGACAAAGACGTTGGCATACCCGGTAGTGCCGCTGTTGACGACCAATCCGTTTGGCCTGTCCCTGCCAAGCCGCTTGTCGGGGTTGGCAGGGACAAGGCTCCCCGAGACGTTGGCTTCGGCATACTGCATGGAGCCGGTGTTGGTCAGCGCAAAATCGTACAGATACACGTTTTGCTGTGTCGCTTGCGGATCGATAACCAGCACACCGCGATCACTGCTCCCGCCGGATGCGCTCCAGCTGCTGAGGTTGCCCGTCAGATCGCCCGAGAGGATTATGCTGCCCTCAACTGCCGGCAACTGAAAGTATTCTTGATCCGCCATGGTGATACAGTTAAAGAAGAGTTTGAAGCTACCGCCGCTTGGAACGAGCTTCTTTTCGATCTCATTTCGGACGGCCGCCATATTGGCAAGCGCGCTCGCGATGACGTTCCCCCCTTTGTCGGTCACCGAGTAGGTGTCTCCCCCCGATTCCTTTTTGATGGTAAGCGTTTCGTCTAACGCTGACTCGTCCGGCATTTCGTAGGAGCTTTCACTGCCGGGATACGCGTCCGCCAGCACGATCGCGTCGTCCGTCGACCATATCCCCTCGGCCGAAATCGACCCGGTCAGCATACACACCGCCGAAAGCAAAAAAAGCGCCGTTACGATGGCGAACGTCCGCAACCTGCGAAAGGATGTACCCAATTTCATAAAGCCTCCCCATGGACCGTATGTAGTCAGTCCGTTAAGTATATCATGCATCCGGCAAAAACGCAACCGCAGAGCGCAAAAACTGCATTTTTAGCCTTTTTTTGACAAAGAACGACGTATTTTGTATCCGGCAGACACGCCCGAGGGCGTATTACATGGGTATAACAGGCCCTAAGTCGTGTCCGCACTACCTAATTCCGATACGCGGTCAGATGCTTTTCGTATGCGGCGGCGCTGTCCGCGACGCGGTCAAGCCATTCGGCGCTGCAACCCAGCTTGCGTTTTTTGACGTATTCGAGCACGGCCACGATATGCTGGCCGCATTCGACAAAGGGCATGATCAAGCCGCTTGCCGCCGCGATGCGGCCGGCCTTGATAAAATACTTTTCCATCTCCCGGTAATTTTGTGTATAAAACCAATACATGGCATAAAAAATGTCCATGTAGTATTCGCTCATCGCGTAAAAATTCGGGTCGGACTGACGGGCGTAGCGGACAAAGGGGGCCTCGAGCGGGCTTAGGTTGGCAAAGCCCTTGCGGATCGCCGCCAGTCGGTCGTCCAAAAACGGCCGTGATTTGCCCTTATGATCGACCAAAAACCTCGGCGTATCCCCGCTCCAGCCGGTTGTCAGGTTGGCCCAGGTGCGCATGGCCGTATAGGAGGCGATATATTGGGGGTAGGCGTTGGAAAAGCTGATGACCTCCTGCATCGCCCGCTCCGCCTCGGGGATCGCGCCCGTCGCCAAATAACAGCGGAACAGCAGGCATCTGGACAAAAAGCCGTCCGTCAGGCTTGCGGCGTCAAGCTGTTGCTTCGAGAGCGCGATCGCCGCGGCGTGATCGCCCGAAAAATATAAAATTTCGGCGTTGAACTGGCGAACCATGCTTTTTCCCGCCTCGCCGAACCGCGCGTCAAAAAGCGCCGCCGCCGTAGAAAGGTTTTTTAGATGATTTTTCAGCGAGCCGTCCGCACGGTTAAAAATGACAAGGCGGTTGGGCGTGTCGCACTGCCAGTGGATACACGGAAAGAGCGGCGCGCCCGTTTCGCCGGCCTCGGCCAGGTCTTGCGTGAGGGTCTCGTCGCAAATGTACAGCTTGATCTGCGCCCGAATCAGGTACGCGTTTTGCCGCTCGGCGGGCGTCAGGAGCGGCAGCGCTTTTTTGAAGAGCGCGTCAAACTCGTCAAACCTGCTTTCCGCCGCGTACTTGTACAATTGTTTTAAGCTGTTGTCGATTTGCGCTCTCATGTTTACCCTCGTTTTCGGCATTATCGTTCGGAGTGACAGATAGTGGGTTGATACGGGCTACGCTTGTTTTGCCGCCTCGGTCATGTATGTCCCTATACACTCCCTTCGGCGGCAAAACAACTGTTGCCCGTCTGAACCTCACTCTTTGTCACTCCGTATAACTCATGATTTGCCCATGCCCCATCATCGTTCGGTTGTATAGCCCGTTATGTACTTGCGCGCGATCGCGATCGAAACGGCTTCGGTGCGGCTTCCGACGCCCAGCTTGTTGAAAATGCTTTGGATCACGGACTTGACCGTGTGGATCGAAACATAATATTTGTTGGCGATTTCCTCGCGCGTCAGGCCGCTCGCCAAGCCCTGCAAAACCTCGTTTTCGCGCTTGGATAAGGGGTTTTTAACGGCGGTTTTTAGGTCGTTTTGCTTATAATAGGCCGCGCGAAAGGACACCGTCCGCTTCGAAAAATTGTTTGCCCGGCGGGAAATGTCCGCCAGCCAATCCTCGTCAAACCGATACACGGCCTGCCGCCTTGCCAGATCGATCAGCGCGCGCGCATGTCGGTCCGCCTCGATAAACAGGGTGATGAGCCCGTTGTCGCGGCACATACGGTACGCCGTCCAAAACGCATCCATCGCGGAATCCGCGTTTCCCAGCCTGAGGTGGCTGACGGCCAGCATGATAAACATACAAACGCTGTCCTGCTCGACGATCACGGCGTTGATCCGCTTGGATTTGGACTGCTCGAGCATCCCGGCCAGCTTGGCGTATTCCTCCGTGTTTAGTAGGTAGTTGGCGTATACAATGAGGCTGCGCCCGTACGCCAAGGCCGGTTTTTCGGGATCGTACACCGAAAAGATCGATTTCGGCACGCGCTTAAAGTCCCTTAGCTTGATGTAATACCAGGCAAGCGCGGTGTCCCGAATCTCTTTGAGCGCGTTGAGGTCGTGCAGCTCGACGTAGGCGCTCAACGCCCCGATATGCTCGGTCACCTCCTCAAACCTGCCGCGCATGTGCGCGATCCGCGCCAGCAGGCAGTAGGCGTTGCAGGCGATGTCGTACTGCTGCCGCCCGTCGGCCTGGTACAACGCCCTGTACGCGTGCTGCTCGGCCTCTTTCAGGTTGTACGACAAGTAGTCGATCTCCGCCGAAAACAGCTCGGGCATCCCGGTCATACTGCCGTCCATAACCTTGATCATGTACGGGACGCCCTCGTGCACCGCGCGTTCCATCCGCTCCTTTGCCCCCGGCGAATTGTCCGACATAAAAAAGCTGTGGTTGTTGTAGACCCGCAGCATATTCTTGTTGCTAAAATCGGTCATGCCGGGCATATATTCGCAGGCTTTTTTGAAGTATTCGCCAAAATCCGCCTTGGCCTGCATCATTCTGTTTAGGCCGTACATGACGTATACGTCGGTCAAAAATTTATGCGCGGCGGGCGAGTCCAGCCTGCCAAGCAGCCGGTCGAGAATCTCCTCGGTCTTTTCGATCTGCTTTAGGCTCATCGTGATAAACGCCCGAATCGCGTCGGCAATCGGGTTGTCCCGCAGCTCCTCCGGCGTCAAGAGATCGAGAAGCTCTAAAAGATGCGCGGCGATTTTGTCCGTGATCTTAAACGAAAACAGCTCGATCCCGACGATCGCGCCCAGCATCCCCGCGTGGTCTCCGCATTTTCGATAACAGGCCGCCGCCTCCATCAGGTTGCCGGCGCGGTTATAAAATTCCGCCGCCCGCCGCCACAGCCGCTTTTCGTCGTCGGGCGTGAGCATACTCTTTTTTTCACGCAAAAACGTCCGATACATATGATGAAAATAGTAATATTCCGTGGGCGCCTCGTTGATGATAAACGCGTATTTCCCCAGCATATCGGCCTCGTCGCCCTCGCACAGGGCGGCCGCAAGCTCCTTCGAAAACGAAAAATCCAACAGCGACAGGCTGACCAGCAGCAGCTGCTTGGGCCGCGAATAGTTTGAAAAAAACTTGTTTTCAAACATATGGGATATTTCGGACTGCGTGATGCTCTTGCCGGATAGGAGCAGGCTTTGCGTGTCCCGTTCGCGCCGCGCCAAGAGGTGCAGCGCAAGCGGCCAGCCCTCGGTATACCTTTCGACGGCGGACAGATCCTTGTCGTCCAGCCAAATATTGTTTAATGCAAAGAGCGCCGCCGTCTCCTCCTTGGTAAAGCGGAGCTGCTCGCCCAATATAAGAAACTGCCTGTTTGTCATAAAGGCGACCGCGTCGGCGGAGGTGATCACGTTTGAGATGAGGACGAGACAAAGGCCGGGTATCTCCATTTTTGCCCAGAGCGCAAAAAAATCGTACAGCAGGCTGTCCTTGATCTCGCCAAAATCGTCAAATATCCATACGACCCGGCTTTCCTTGCTGAATTCCGCCGAAATCACGTTGAAAAACGAGTCCAGGCTATAGGGGTCGCTGGGATACCCCAAGACCTGCAAGGCCTCGGACAGCGCCGGAAACCCGTACCTTAACGCGTCAAATAGGCTGCTCCAAAAGTGGGAATACAGGTTGTCCAAGGCGTTTAATCTGACCCAAATTACCCGCGCGTCGCTCCCCTCAAAATAGTCGGCCATCGCCTGCGTCTTGCCGTATCCGGGCGCCGCCAATATCGCCAAAAGGGGGTAATTTAGCCCCTCGGCGATCAGCTCGCATATTCTCTCTCTTTTTAGCATTCCCTTTCGCGGCAATGCGACGTTTTGTCCGATCATATCGATTCTCCCGAATCGCCTAAAAAGTAAAAAAATAGCCGAGCGGTCGTGTTTTACGGATTTTTAAACCGTTATAATGAAAAAGAATTTTACAAAAGAGGACAAGATGATGGATGATTTCTGCGCGCGTTTTGAGATCCACGGGCACACGACAATCGCCTTTATGAAAGCCCAGCCGGGCTATCCGGCGGCGAGACTCGGGAGCCTGACGGCGGCAAAGCAAGTGGTGTCGCGGTGCGTCAAGCAAGAAAAACTGGACGCGTTTCGGCACACATACATAAACAGCACCCTCATCCCCGTATCGTCCCAAAACCAGCTGCCCGCCGCGCTGGCCCTTGCGCTCGATATGCCGATCCTGCACTCCTTACGCGTGCAGAGCGGGACGCGCAAGCTCATGAACGCCATGGAGCGAATGCTGCGCCCGCCCGTCTATAGCGGCACGATCATTCCCGGACGGCGCTACCTCCTGCTGGACGACGTGATGACCACCGGCGGAACACTCAACGCCCTGCGCGAGTTTGTCCAAAGCCGGGGCGGCATCCCCGTTGCGGCCATGGTCCTGGCCTTTGCCCACGGCAGTCAAACCCTCACCCCCAAGGAAGAAACGGTCCGGCAGCTGTCCGGCAAATTCGGGGACGCCCTGACCGAGCTCCTCCGCCATATGGGCCTGCCCCCCGACCTGCACCGCCTCACCAACGCGCAAATCAAATATCTGCTCCGCTTCTCCTCCGTGAACCAAATCTACAACAGAATCGCCTCCTGCCAAAACGCCGCCAACGCCCCCTGCCAAAACGCCGCCCTGGGATGAGTATAGTAGATACCACCCGCCAACGTCAATACAATCGACAAAAATAGACCGAAACAGACCATAATAGACGGAAACAGAC